>JBCBLJ010000396.1:0-7461 GCA_038520195.1 Planctomycetota bacterium | reverse complement strand
CCGTTCCAAGAGACGACCTCTGGATTTGGATCGTTCGTCAATCGCAACAACGCGGCGGTCTTCTTAAACCTCGGCCTCGGCGCGTCCATCGGCGGAATCATTTGGAGACTCAAGCAACCGACGTTCAGCAATTTCGAAGAGCAAGAGTTCGAATGGGACTCGCTTTTTGACGTGCTACATGACAAATTGGCGATGGCTTGTGGCATTTCGGCGTGCTTTTGCTTCGCCGCCATCCTCCTGTGTGGCTCCGGCGTCGGACTCATCGGACTGATCTTTGGCACACTCTCTCTGATTAACTGGTTCCGTTCACGGATCTCGATCGTTGCAATCGTGATCCTCTTCAGTGTTTTTTCGATCGGGATTGCGGCGGTCTGTCTCTCGCCCAGCATGCGCGAGTATGTCTTCGCCAACCTTGCGCTCAGTGCCGAATCCAATACCGGCCCCGCCGACGCGCGGGTCTATCACTGGCAGGATGGGTGGCAAGCGGCCAGAGAGAGTCTACCTCTGGGCAGCGGCTTCGGAAGCTACTCCGACGCCTATCTTCCGTTCCAAACTCATAGTCCGGCCGCGTGGTTCAAGCACGCTGACAACTTGTGGTTGGAACTGGCCGTCGAACAGGGATACTTGGGGCTCCTCCTTGTCGTCGCGATGCTTGCGGTCCTGGGGATCGAAACGTACCGGTTGTCACGATCCGACGACCCCGTTGACGCAGGTCTCAACAGCGCGATGAGGTTCATGATCGGTGTGGTCGTGACGACGCAGTTTTTCGATTTCGGCATGCTGTTGCCGGCGAACTGTCTTCTGTTCGCCGTCGTTGCCGGAGCGACCGTCGGGCGTGGCCAGATAGTCGCCTATCTCTCGCAGATGAAACCGACGGAGATACCGGGGCCGCCCTCAAAGGTCGCCATCGGTCTGGTTTCCGGCGCCGGCGTGCTCGCCATCTTGATGTCACTGATTGCCTTGCCAAAGCTTCGATCGGCCGCATGGGAAGAGTCGGTGCTCAAAAGTGGCACCTATCTACTCGCAACGGACGCACGGAATCGAGATGCACTCAATGCCCACGTCGAGCGACTCGATGAGCTGCGAAACACCAACCCGACCGCCGCAGTCTTCAATCAATCCGCAACGTTCCGCCACCGCGTCGCGCGTCTGGTCGACGTCGATAGCCAACAGCTTGAAACCCAAGAACAGATCGCGGCGGCTTATCGCGAGACCAACCTGGAACGAAAACGGTTAATGCCCGTTGACGCAACCGATCCACTGGCGCTTCGTCATTACAGGGAAGCTCGGGAACATGCGACCGAATCGCTACGCCGACGACCGTTCAGCATCGACGCCCGAGCGAGGTGGATCTATCTTGACTTTGTCGACGCCGCTCCGAATCGCTCGAGCGCCGCGATGCGGCAATTGGCTGAGTTGCAACGTCGGGAACCAAAACAGCTCGCCCGGATCGGAAAACTCGCCGAAGACTCGGGGCATCTGCGACTGGCACGCGACTGCTTTTCTTCGGCTGCCGCAGTCTCGCCGGTCTTCGCTTCGGAGGCCGTTCTGTTCGTGGCGCGCAATCCAACGGTCAGTCTAATCGAGGCGATCCCGCGCCACCCGACATGCATCAAGCGGGTCGCGCGCTACTTGATTCGCGAAGACAACGCTGAATTCTCGCTGAGAGATCAAACGAGCAAGTATCTTCGGTTCGCAATCGAAACGCTTGACCCCGAGTCCGAACCGACTCGCGTTCAACGGGCGCGCAGCGAAACACTGATCGCAGACATCTTCTTTCATCTCGAAGACTGGAAAGCGGGACTCAATCACTATCGGCTCGCGGCCGAAGCGTCCCCGGCGGATCAAGCGGTTCGTCTTACCTACGTGCAGCGGCTGCTTGATACGGGCTACTATGATATCGCCCTGCTGGAGGCACGGAAGGGACGGGCTCAGTTTCCAGGAAGCCAACGGTTCCAGACCCTGATCAATCGTATGGCGGCGATGCGAGTCAGTGAGTCCGACGACAGCGATCGACCCGACGCGCCATGACGGGTTGGATCGTACGACTGCCGTTCGAGCCCCGTGCAACCTGTCCGCCTTTTCGCGCAGAATTCTCATGACGCCGCGGCGGATTCTGTACGTGCATCATGCTTCCGTTCTTGGCGGTGCGCCGCGTAGTCTCGCGTTCCTGATTAAGCAACTCGACAAGGAACGATTCACGCCCATCGTCTTGATGCCCAAGCGACCGATCAACGGCGACGTTCGCAAGCTCTTCTCGGATGCCGGCGCGACCGTGGTCGAAGAACGACATATTCGTCCGTTTGGGGGAGCCTACCCCGCGGAATGCAAAACCATCGCAAAACGCGCCTATGCGCTTCTGAGCGCCATACCAACGATGCTCGCGGTCCGAAAGCACGTCCGCCAGCTCGACCCGGACATCGTCCATGTCAACACGGTGGTGCTTCCATTCGCCCTGGTCGGGTCCTTTCTCGGTAGGCGAAGGACTCCGAGAGTCACGCACATCCGCGAAGTCGTGCTTTCGAACTGGTGGGGGCGAAGTCTCGCGGCGCTTAATCGCTGGTTCACCGATTTTTTCATCGGGATCGATGGCACGGGACTCGACTCCGTCGGCGCGGTAGACGCAAAACGCGAGACGGTGATGAACTCCGTCAATCTCGATGACTACCGATCAAGTGAGCAGCAGCGCCTCGAAGCGAGACGCGAATTCGGCTGGAGCGACGATCGCGTTGTCTTTCTTTCCCTCTCACGGATCGCGCCGTCCAATGGTATTGAGGAGCTCTCCGATTTGGTCGCGTCCTGCAAAGATGAGTTGTCCCAGCGAGCAATGTTTGCTGTCGCTGGATTCGGCAACGATGTCACCGGCTACGAGGATACGATTCGAGACCGTCTTGACTCGTTACCGAATTGCCAGACGTTGCCTTTTTCCAGTGATGTCATCCGACTCATCTCCGCGAGTGACGTGATCATTGCCCCGTTTGTCACTTCGCACAGCGCTCGATCCGTTCTCGAAGGCGCTGCGGTCGGTCGGCCGGCCATGGTCTCGAACGTCCCGAACCTGACGGAGATGATTCGGCCAGAGGAGTCAGGCTTCATCTTTTCGCTCGACAGCCGTGAACAGTTCGTTCTCACGGTCAATCGCTTCTGCGACGATGAACGACGTGAAATCATGTCGCGGCAAGCGTTGAAGGTTGCCGAGGAGCGATTCAACATCGCGGACAACACCAAGCGCATTGAACAGATCTACTTCGATCTATTGGGTGATGATCCGACTCACGATCAAACAGGGAGCGGGGCATGATCGGACGCGTGCTTCGCGGCCTCCGCAAGTCGTACTGGAATTCGCGTGCCCGGATTCAATTCGGTCTGCGCGGCGTTCGCTGGCCCGCTGATCTTACTGTTCTAGGTCCTCTCGGCCTCTCCGCGGCGGGGTCGATCGAATTAGGCGAGTCGATCACCATCGTCAATCGAAGTGAGTTCAATCGCGCCGGAATCGACCATCCAACGCAGCTGGTGGCTGCGGCCGGTGCGACACTACGTGTAGGCGATCGCGTGGGGATGTCCGGCGCCACTGTTTACGCCACCGAGCAAATCGATATCGGCAGCAACGTTTTGATCGGCGCGAACAGCCAAATCTTCGATACCGACTTTCATCCAATCGATTGGCGTGACCGCCGCGAAGGCAAATCGGCTCTCTCTGCCCCAGTGGTCATCGAAGATGACGTTTGGTTGGGCGCGAACGTTACCGTCCTCAAGGGTGTTCGCATTGGCGCAAGGTCCGTCATCGCGGCGGGAAGTATCGTGCACTCAGATGTTCCCTCCGATGTCCTTGCGGGCGGTGTACCCGCAAAAGTGATTCGGGCACTGACGAACTGAATCGACCACGATGACTTCACAAAGGGTTCTGGTTTTCGAGCCTTCGCTCTCGGGACACCGTGGGTACTATGCCGGCATTCAGGCCGCGGCACTGCTCCGACTCGGTGTGGAAGTCGAACTCGCAGTTCCAGAAGACGCTCTCGAGCAGCCGGAAGGAGCTGCTTTTCTCGGTGATGTGATGCCTCATGTCCATCACATCGCGCTACCCCGACTCACCACCGGCGGATCTTCGATGTCGATCGCAAAGAGCCGCTTCGATCAACTTCGATCGACCATCAACGACCGACGCGTCAATCACTGCTACGTTCCCTACGCCGATGGTCTTGCACAGGTCTGGGGCATGCAACCACGACCGAGCCGATTGGTTTCCAACGACATCGCCATTGAAGGCCTGATGATGCGCGGTCGTTTCGCCTATCCCCAACGCTCGCTCCGCGAACATGCGAGCGCGACGCTATCCTACCTATCGATGCGTCGCGCGGGCTTCACGCGGCTCCATCATCTTGACCCAATCGCGCATCGGCGGATTGCAAATGTTCGCGTTCACAGGCTAATCCCTGAGATCATTGAGACCAATGATGACGGCGATGCCAGGCAGGCACGTTCACGACTTGGACTTGACGCCTCGTCGACCGTCATCACCTCACCGGGTGCAGTGACCGAATCAAAGGGTTGCCACCGACTGCTGGATGCCGTGGCGGGGCTCGATCGGGAAGATAGAGTTCAACTCGTTTTGATCGGCAAGCACTCGCCGGAACTCCGCGGACGAATCGCGCATCTCAACGATGATCGGATTTTGTCGATCGACCGATTCGCGACGGTCCAAGAATTCTCGGACCTGTTTACGGCGGCCGATATTGTCGCCGCCTGCTATCCACGACACATCGGGTCGTCAAGCATCGTTTTGCGGGCCGCCGCCGCCGGAAAACCGGTCCTTTCTTCAAACTGGGGATGGATCGGATGGGCAACGGACACCTTCGGTTTGGGCCGTTCCTGTGACGCAGTTGACACGAATTCCATTCGTGAAGCGATTTTGTGGCTTCTACGAGAGCAACCTTGTCAAACAAATCCGGATTTGATGGCTAGGCGACAGCAGCTGATCGATTATCACCAGAAGGACAACCATATCGCTCATTGGACGGATCTTTTGTGCACGCGGCTCGGGATCGCCCCGTTGCCATTGCGCTCGATGGGGCAGGACGTCATGCCCCATCGTCGAGAAGCGATTCGGCGCGGTAACTAGGCCCGGAAGACTCGGCCGCTGAGACCGCGATTAGCATACAAAACCAATGATCTACGTTGCCGCCTTTTTGCTCCTGGTCGCGGGCCTGACATACATTTCGCTGAAGCGCGAAGGCTCGCTCATCGCGCTTGCGATCTGCATGTTTGGTGTCGAGACGCTCTTTGCGTCTCAGAGCACCTATTTCGTTGATCACAGTTCGTTTGCGAACCTCGTCATCGCGGCCGCCCTCATGTTTCGTTGCGGCTTCGCGTTTGTGCGCGGACAGGCGGTAAACCCGTTTGGTACCAACACCTGGCGTCTCGCGGGGCTTCTGATTGGCGTTTGCCTCTTCACGTATCTTTGGACGCCCGAAACAGAGCAGTTCACCGAAAACTGGAAACGCGGTGGTCCGTATGTGCTGATTTATCTCTTGCTGGTCCCCATGATGATGTCCAGCATGGAGGTCGCGCGACGGACCTTGATGTGGACGCTCGCCATCGGTGCCGTGGTGACATTGGTGCTGTTCTTTGGTACCGATTGGCAGGGACGCGGGATCGTCCTGGCTGGGCAAAGCCGGTTTGCCGACAAACGAGACACCGCGGCGGTCCTTGCGATCGCCCAACTTGGTGGCGTCGTCGCGATCATTGCTGCCCTGATCAAGATCGAAAAAAAGCGTTGGACGACGTTCCTTCGCTGGGCAATCGTTATCCTCGGGATGGCGGTTATCTTTCGCACAGGGTCTCGAGGTCAGACCGTCGCGGCGATTGGATGCATTGCCGCGTTCGTTCCCCTTCATAATCGATCCATGTCGCTCCGCGGCGTTGTCACGATCCTAGGGTCCATCGGGATTGTCGGCTTTGCCGGCTACTACATGTACCTCGAATTCGGCGACCAGGGACGCTGGCAGCACTCGCACTCCGCGTTGGCGCATCGGATGGAAATGTGGGGCGTGATGTTTCAGTATTGGGTCCGTGGTGGCCCGGTGGCGTGGTTCTTCGGTCTCGGAAACGCTTCGGCGTACAAATACGTCGGATTCTACATTCACAATATTCCCATCGAGATCCTTTGCGAAGAAGGACTCATTGGATTCACCATTTACGCACTCCTGTTCAAGCGAGTGATCGAGAATGGGTTCCTCACATTGCGCGTCGGCGAGATGATGGAACCGTTTCGGTTCAACGTGCTGGCGATCTTCCTCGCTCTTTTTACGTTTGAAGTTCTACTGACACTCAAATCGGGCAGCTTTCACGCACAGCAGCTCTTTATCTTGTACGGCGTCGCAATTGAAGTCGCACTTCGTGGTTGGCAGAACGACTTCAACTACCTCGACGACGACGACGAGTATTACGACGAGTACGACGATGACCCAACCCAACTCGATCATGGAGAGTATGCGTACGAGGACACCGAATTCGAGTTCGAAGAGGAATACGCGAACTACGAAGACGACTGGGTCGAAGAAGAACGGACACCTGTTTCGTGGTCATCGAAATGGAATGACCCTGCCTGATGTCGGTCAAACCGTTGCGCGTTGGGTTGCAACAGCCAGCGCTTCCCGAATACAGGATTCCGTTTTTTCAAGCGCTCTCGGAGGATGACCGGATCGAGCTTTCGGTCTTCTTTGGCAGTGTCGAGGCGATCACCAATGTTGGGGACCATCGGCTAAACGCCACCTTTCAACAAACTCGAAGGCTACCGCTGGGCTTTCTTTGGAACGGACAACAACTCCGGGTGTTGGACCGTAAGCGATTCGATGTCGTCGTCTACTCAGCGAACATTCACTATCTTTCGTTTATTGTGGGACTCTTCCTCAGCCGACTGAAGGGCATTCCGGTGGTCGCCTGGGGACACTTTCGCTCGAAGAACGAGAATCGTCTACGTCGGAGACTCCGCCGCTTTTTCACTCGCTTCGCGGATTGTCTGTTGTGCTACGACGATCGTGGAAAGTCCGAACTCGTCGGCCAGGGCATTTCGGCGGAAAGAGTCTTCGTGTCTCCCAACTCGGTGGACGTCGATGGGTTGGCCGAAGCCCACCACAGGTCAATCGAATCAGGGCAAGCGAGGAGTCTCGCGGAGGAACTGAACCTCGTCGCTGGAAAAACTCTGATCTTCGCGTCGCGCCTCGTCTCACGAAAACGAGTGGATTTTCTCCTGAGCACCTTCGCACTTGTCGTTCGAGACGAACCCGACGCAAGACTCATCATTGTGGGTGATGGACCGGAGCGTCAGGAACTTGAAGGAACTGCCCGGTCGCTTGGCGTCGCGGAAAGGACGCACTTTGTCGGCGAGACCTTTGATCAGCGGCGAATTGCCACGTATTTCGCGGTCGCCGACCTCATGCTTTACCCGACGAATCTTGGGCT
>JBCBLJ010000277.1:0-9354 GCA_038520195.1 Planctomycetota bacterium | reverse complement strand
CAGAGGTATCCATGCCATTGAGGCTCACGGGGCAACAGCTTGCGATCATGCGTCTGCTCTGGGACCGGGGCGAGATGACCGTTGCCGACGTTCAACGATCGCTCGCCGGCGACAACCCACCTGCCTATTCCACGATTGCGACCATGCTTGGTCGCTTGGAGAAACGAGGGCTGGTGCGTCATCGTGCGGAAGGACGGACGTATCACTTTTCGCCGGCTGTTTCCGAGACCGGCGTCGTTCGCGAGGTCGTCGATCGATTCTTTGGTGGGAGTGCCTCCGCACTTGTCAGCCACCTGCTCGAAAATGAGGAACTCGACAAAGGTGAATTGGAAGAGATCAAGCAACTGATCCAAGAACACAAGCAGCCTGGGCAGTCTGATAGATCGCCGGAGGCCAGGTCATGATCGGTTTCGCCACTACCGCAGCCATGGTTGTGTCGGCATTCCTGCTGACCTACCTGATCTACTCAACGATCACGGTGGCGTGTGCGTGGCTGGCCTGTCGTCTCCATTGCATGAATGATGCTGTCTCGCGTGTTCGTGCTTGGAAGCTCGCACTGCTGCTTCCGCTTGCCTTATCGGTCGCTGCAATACTCGTTCCCGCCCCGTGGTTGCCCGTCGTCCGTCTCCAGCGAGCGGTCGCGGCCGGACAAGAGTACGATCCCCCTGATGCCAGAGATCGAGCATTGGTGAGAGCGCGTTCACAAGAACGTCGAGGCATCGAAATGCAGACGGTGACGCCACCGGGGCGTGATGCAACGTTCGTGAACGGAGACAAGAGCGCTAGCAGGAAATCGGGTCAGCCCGCCGTCTCAGAAGTTTGGTCAGGCGCCCTTGGCTTGACCGTTTTCGTTCTTTGGCCAATAGGGGCGCTGATCGGTCTAGCTTGCTTGTCGAGTGATTTCCTGAAGCTTTATCAGGTCATTCGGTTGAGCCGACCGATCACGGATGGCCCCGTCTATCGCCAGTTGTTGACGTTGTGCGCCCGGATGCACGTGAGAGATTCAGTCCGGTTGTTTGAATCGCCGCGGGTGCAGAGTCCGTTTGCGGCGGGCTGGCGGTCTCCCTACATTTTGCTGCCGACCGACTGGTTCGAACAGTTGACGACTGAGTGTCGGGAAGCCGTTTTGGCGCATGAGCTATCGCACATTTCAGCCCGCGACGCCGTCTGGAACTTGATTGTCCAGACCGTACGCCGGACATTCTGGTTCCAGCCACTCAATTTTGTCGTCTGTCGCCATCTTCGCCGCGAGATGGAATTCGCTGCCGACCGGCAGGCGGCCCAGATGATCGATGATCCGGCCAATCTTGCTCAGTCGCTGGTGCAAATTGCCGAGCGACTGATGTTTGGTTCACAGAAGAACGCGACGGTCCCCACCTTTGTGGCAGGTATGTCGGTTCATAGGAGCGGGTTGAAAAGGCGAGTCTCTGCCGTACTGAGTTCTCAACGCAACGCCTCAAAGCCGCTCCCGGGCGCAAAAATCACGGTTGTCGCCTGCCTTGCTTGTTGCGTCTTGCTGATGGGTGTCCCGCGTTTCGGGCTCCCCACGTCCCCTCACCTTTTCGGAGATCCTCCACGCATGATTGCTGCAATTAAGAGAATGGGATTGCTGACAGGTCTTGCCGCCGCCGCCACGATGTCCTCGCCGACTGATGCGTTGGGCCAGGGTGAAACAAATCGATCCGGCGAGGTCGTGCAAACCGATGCGGGAAGCGGACTTCCCCGGGGCATGCAAAATTTCAGCGGAATGCTCATCGGCGAGATGGTGGACCGTGATATCGAACACGGCAGCTTCTCAGTCAAAGTCGAATACGTTGCCCGCGTCTGGGAAAACAACAAAGCTCGTACACCGCGCGCCGTCGTCGGAAAACAGATCACGGTCAACGGCGTCACGGGAAAATGGTTGGATGAACTGCTCTTGGTGCGACCGGGAGAGACCGTGGAATTTGAAGCTCAGCATCGCGGCGGCGAACAACTGACATTCCCTGGCGAGTGGCTGAAGAAAGTCCCAGCGTTTGACCCAGCCGATCATCCAGTACCGCCGGAAGGATTTCGTGGTTTCTCAGGGATCGTCACCGGAACGATCATCAAGAAGAATCAGTCAAGCCGAGAGCTTCACCTACGGATCGATGCGATCGAAAAACCGTTTGAGAAGAACCGAGCAAACGCAGCCAAGAACGTCCTCGGGAAAGAAATTGTGCTCGCCGGGTTTTGGGCGAGGATGAGCAAGCCGTTCGAGAAACTAGAGAAAGGCGATCGAATTCGTGCAGGTGTACTGCATCGCGTTCCGCAAAGTGATCACTTCACCGTGATCGAAATGGCTGAGAATATCGGCAAAGCCGAACAGCACAGTGGCAATTCGGCGTCCACTGATTCGAGCGGGTTCCCCGCCGGCATGGAGGGTTTCCGGGGCATTTTGCGGGGCACCTTGGTCCGGAAGGATATTGAGAAAGGCACTTTGGTCTTCGAGGCCGACCGGGCGACACGTACCTGGAAAGCAAACCGCGCGAGCGACACCGGTAGCTGCAAGGGACGTGAATTCCTGGTCAACGGCATCAGCGGCAAGTGGGTCGATGTGCTCATCACATTGAAGCCCGGCGACCAAATTGAAGTCGAGGCATTCCATAACTCGGGAGAGCAACTCGATTTTGTCGCTGAATGGTTGAAAAAGGTCGACTAGTCGTCCACGGCCCTTCGGACCACTCTCGCACGCGAACAAATGAGACACGTATGAATCGTGAAGTCTCAATTGCCATACTGAGAAGAACCTGCTGGCCTACCGCGGTCTGTCTCGCTTTCTTTGCTTTGGGCTCCCTTCCGCTGCTCGCGGAACAACACTCAAACCCAGTCGAAGAACGGTTTCGATCTTCCGACGCCGCCGGGCAACCGCCTGACTTTCAAAGGCATGTCGTCCCGTTGATAAGTCGGCTTGGTTGCAACGGTCGAGCTTGCCACGGTTCATTCCAAGGTCGCGGTGGGATGGCCCTGTCGTTGTTCGGACACGACTTCGAGGCCGACCTTGCAGCGTTGGCGGGTAAGAGCGAATCGGAGACGGAAAATCGTGTTGACGTCGAGGACCCCGACGAGAGCTTGATTCTGCTGAAGGCCACCGAGTCGATCGGGCATGAAGGCGGTCAACTGATCAAGCGTGAATCGTGGCAATACCGTTTGCTACGAAGATGGATTGCTGCCGGCGCGCAAAGGGAAAACCGCGAACAGGTTCTTGTGTCGCTCGAAGTGCGGCCGACTGAACTGCAGTGGAACGAGTTGCGGCGCACCAAGCCGATTCAGGTGACTGCTATCTGGTCGGATGGAACACGTGAAGATGTGACGAGCATCACACGGTTTCGCTCCAACGATGAGAGTGTGGTTGGCATCGACGAACGTGGGAATGCTCAAGCAGTCGGTTTTGGCGATACGCATCTAATTGCGCTCTACGATAACGGGGTCGCATCCATCCCGGCGGTTGTTCGAGATCCCGCCCAACCGACCGCCCCATGGCCGAACGACCCCGCGCCGACATCGATTGACCGGTTGGTAAACCGGAGACTGCGTTCTCTTGGCATTGTCCCCTCACAACGCTGCAACGATGAGGAGTTTATCCGTCGTGCATCGATTGATCTCACGGGAACACTTCCGAGCCCTGGAGAAGTACGGGCATTCATGCGGGATTCGTCCCCGGATAAACGGTCGACAAAGATCCATGAACTCCTGAGTCGACCGGCGATGTCAGCTTGGTGGGCAAACAAGCTTTGCGACTTCACTGGCTGCAACCCGGGTCAGCAAGCGGAGCTCGGTCAGGAGTTTGCCGAGCAATGGTACATGTGGATCTATCAGCGTCTCCTTAGCAACACACCCTACGACGAAATTGTCGAAGGAGTCCTGTTGGCGCGCGGCCGAGCCGCCGACCAACCGTATCGAGAGTACGCGAACCAGATGTCATCGTACTTTCGCGACGAGAAGGCAGGTGATTTTTCAGACCGCGAGACCATGCAACACTACTGGAGCCGACGAACGCTTGAAGAATCCTCCGAAAAAGCGCTCGCGGTCGCCCACAGTTTTATGGGCATTCGGCTGCAATGCGCCCAGTGCCACAAACATCCGTGGGACCAGTGGACGAAGGAAGATTTTGATCAATTCAGCCGTTTTTTCGATGATGTACGGTACGGTGTCGCGAAGGACGCCGATGCGGAGTATCGCGAGTTGGCCGGCCAAATCGGGCTACGAATTCGCAAGGGTCAGGAAGGTGCACCCATCCGGGCCGAACAGTTGGCTCATGCCCGTGAGGGCAAGACCATTCCATGGCGCGAGGTCTATGTACGATCGCGCGAGCAGCCCCTTCGCTTGTCGCTGCTTGGTCAGCAAAGCGTGTTTCTTGAGCCGGACGTCGATCCACGAACGGCGATCATGGACTGGCTACGACGCCCCGATAATCCTTGGTTTGCGAAAGCGATCGTCAATCGGGTTTGGGCGAGTTGCTTTCACGTGGGGATCATCAATCCGCCGGATAATCTGAACGCCGCCAACCCACCCAGCAACCCAGAGTTGCTCAACTGGCTGGCGACCGAGTTTGTCAACCATGATTATGACCTGCGTTGGCTGCTCGCAGAAATTACCAAGTCGTCGGCTTGGCAGCGAAGCGTACGCCCCAACGCGACCAATGGGAATGATCGCAAGCACTTCAGCCGTGCGATACCGCGACGAATCCCTGCCGAAGTCGTTTACGACTCCATGAAACAGGTCCTTTGCGCGAACAGCGAACAACGAACGATCCGCAAGGATCTGTCGCGCCGCGCGGTCGGCCACCTGTCGATGCGGATGGCAGGCACGTATGCGATGCATGTCTTTGGAAAACCAGAGCGTGCAGTGACCTGTGATTGCGAACGGGTGAACGAGCCGTCGCTGCTGCAATCAGTTTTCATGCAAAACGATCCTTTGGTTTTGATGCTACTGGGCGATAGCGGCTGGCTGAAAGAACTGCGTACGCAAAAGCAACCATCGATCGCTGTGCAACAAGAATGGGTCGCGGAAGCTTGGCTGAGAGCCTTCAGCCGTTCGCCTCGTCCCGAGGAGATGGATCGGGCACTCGAACATCTTTCTTCAGCACCGACCGTTGTCACCGGCATGGAAGACCTGTTGTGGAGTCTCTTCAACACGAAAGAGTTCTTACTGAATCACTGACGAGATTTGCTATGGGCCGTTTTTCATCTTCGCTAAGCTCGCGCCGAACGGCGATCAAAATTGGGGCTCTCGGTGCCGGGCTCGGTCTCGGTGACTATTTTCGTCTGGCAAACGCAAATGAATCGCAGCTATCTGATCGATCGGCGGTCTTGATCTTCTTGAAAGGCGGCCCATCGCATCAAGACACTTTCGATATGAAACCTCTTGCGCCGGCCGAGTATCGTGGTGAATTCCGACCGATTCGCACGAATGTTCCCGGCATCGAAATCTGCGAGCACTTGCCACAGTTGGCGAAGCGAGCTGACCAATATGCGATCACTCGTGGTATCACTCACAACTTGGCCGATCACGGAATCGGTACTTCCTATTTGCTTACCGGTAATCGGCCGACACCCACCGTCCGGTATCCGATGTACGGCAGTGTCGTTAGCCATCAACGCGCGGCGGAACACGACCTCCCATCGTTTGTCTCGATCGACCGTCCCTTGGGTGGCCCTGGATTCTTGGGGCCGGAGTACGGACCGCTATCAACCGGCGAAAAGCCGCAGTACGGAATGCCGTTTCGCGTAAGAGGAATCTCTCTCGATGACGGACTGACAATCGGGCGTTACCGTTCGCGCGCCCGTTTGGCTAAAGACCTGGATGTGTTTTACCAGGGCCTGGAACAGATCGATAACCAAGTCCGCAGCTTAGATCGTTTCCAAAGACAAGCCTTCGACCTGATCAGCTCGCCCCGATCCCGCGACGCGATGGATTTGGCGAAAGAGCCAGAGAGTGAAACCCAGAGATTCGGCAAGCACGAGTTTGGTCAGTCATTGATGATGACGGCACGACTCATCGAAGCGGGCGTTCGATTTGTCACCGTGATTCTGGAGGATTGGGACACTCATCAGGAAAATTTCAACGAGTTGGGAGGGCGACTGTTGCCGCCGTTGGATCAGGGTCTTTCAGCGTTCTTGGATCGATTGACCGAGCGCGGCTTGCTCGAGTCGACAACCGTGTTGGTCACCGGCGAGTTCGGGCGAACGCCGAAGATCAACAAGAAAGCGGGACGCGATCACTGGGCTCGTGCCATGACTTCGCTTCTCGCCGGCGCTGGAGTCAACACGGGACAAGTGGTTGGCCGAACCAATGACAAAGCGGAAGAACCTGTCGGGACTGGCTTTAGCCCCGATGATCTGGCTGCGACCTTTTACTCGGCGATTGGGATCGACCCGAAAAAGGAGTTTGACAGTAACGTCGGAAGACCGATCACGCTGGTGCGCGACGGTGATGCCATCTCGAGGATCTTGACCTGATCCGCAACTTTCATTCGACGACGAAGCGTCAGATTTCAGCCAAGCTTCTCCACCGTGCCGAGACCTTCCCGGTTCGTAGAGACCGTCGAGCAACCGTTCGACGCCCCACTCCCTCATCTCACCGCATCACTGCGACAGCGATCCATGACACATCTCATTGCAATCACAACGATCCTCTTCCTCCTCGTCCCGAAGTTCGCGATCGCCGAAAATGAGAGAGAGGAGAAGATTCAAAAAGACAAGGAACGGTTCGAGCGCAAGTCGGGCTGGCTTTACAACGACATCGAACGAGCCTATGCGATCTCGCGTGAGACAAACAAGCCAATCATGGCTGTTTTGCGGTGCATCCCCTGTGAGGAGTGTGTGAAGCTGGATGACGATTTGATCGATAACGATGCGGCCGTCGCTCCCCTGATGGACCGATTCGTGCGGTTGCGATTGACCAGCACCAACGGCCTGGACTTGACGACGTTTCAATACGACACCGATCAGTCGTTCGCCGTTTTCTTCCTGAACGCCGAGAAGGTCGTTTACGGTCGTTTTGGAACACGATCGCACCGCACTGATTGGCTGACCGATGTCTCCGTCGAGGGTTTGGCACGCGCAATGGAAGGTGCTCTGGCCCTGCACCGACAGTTTCCCAATAACCGCGAACAACTCCGGCCAAAAGCCAATCAACCGACCGAGTTCCCGACTCCCGAACAGTTCCCCGCGTGAAAAGGAGGAAATGCCACGAGGGCTTTCGCTTGGAGACTACCGCCGAACGGAACGCCTTGGCCAAGAAGTCGTCTGGGGACCACTGAGTGACGTCAGGACCGGCTTTGAGACGGTTCTGCAACACGACACCGTGCTCAAGCCCGAGCATTGCGGCGGTCCGTTGATCGATCTTGAGGGCCGAGCGATCGGCTTGAACATTTCCCGAGCGGTCCGAGTCGAGACACTCGCGCTACCAGCCCAAGAAGTACAACGCTTGGTTCAAAGCCTGCTTCCAACGAGCCAGCAAGCGAAAGCCCCCGCCCCATAACGTGTACTTCCGACCGTCAAAGAGTGCTTGCCGATGACCAAATCTACGCTGCTGGACGGTTGCGGCTGGAGCACCGCAGCATTGCGGTCTCCATCCAAAAGCTGTTTCGTCCTAGAACGGAGGTCAACGAAGTGGTGTGAATGAATTCAATGGCCCGAAAAGTCCGGGTCCATTTTCTTGACCGAAGCATGGCAATGAGGAAGCGTGACGGAGGTAGCGCCAGTTGAATCCTACCGAATGCGTTCTTGGACGATAACACAGAATCCAGTGTCGTTCATCGTTGAGGTGCCGTCCTCCGATGGAATGTGAACTGGAAAAAATGCCGCGTTCCAAACGGCGTTTGGCGTAAGTGGATCGACGTAGTCATGGATCAAGAGTCTTTTGGATGATACCTTGTGTGCATCGCGCGCGTTCTTCTGCCTGAGAATGATGTTCGATTGCTCAGACATCAAGTTGACGTACTGCTGCGGGAGCGTAACCAAGTCTCGATCCGGTACGGCACCTATGAGATTGGGATGATGCAAGACGACACCACTAACCTGGACGAACGAGTCCTCTGAGTTGTCTACCCGTACGGGCTGCTCCTTGATCTTCACCAACACCGCGAACCGATCAGCAGTCCAATCACCCTGATCAAGGGAAGTAAAATTGGACAATGCAACGCTGCTCATAAGCAAATAACGCGGCGGCCCCATCACACCAGAATCGACCCAGGGTACCGGGACCGTAAATGCAACCTTAAAAAGGTCGTCGGCCGTGCTGCGAAACACTGCAGAAAGGTGCGGATTTGCCAGTGGCTTGATCTCACCCATCTCAAGCATTCGCTGGGCTCGGTCAGGCTCAAGATCGTGCCCCTGGCCATGGAAATAGTCGCGATGGCAGAACGCTCTACCAACTGACTCTGTCCGGTCTGGCACTCGGTCCAAGATTTTGCCAGTGCTGGAGATCGCGACCCACGAGGCAGAACTCCGTCGAGAAAGATAGTGTTCCTGATAGAGCGAATCTCTCAGCCACCCGTTCAGTGCGCTATCCTTCTCTGGGATTGCGTTGCTGGCCTCTGCATCCTGTTCCGCTGCGGTGAGATAAGTATTGAGTTTCGGATCAGCTGCGCGCTTCTCCATGAACCTCCACCTAGTTTGAATCTCAAAGGCAAGCATCTCCGCAGCAAAACGAGAGCACTCGATGAGATTCGCCTCCTTTGCAGCTCTTTCCGCGACAACAAGCTGATGCTCTCTGGCTGTCGACACAGCCAGAAGCGAGAATATCGAAAAAACAAAGATGAGTAGGCTAACCACTAAGGCTGGGCTTCGCCGTACGCGCCGCGATAGCGTCTCCCAAGGTTTCTCGGAGTAGCAGTGAACTGGGGTGTCGTCGAGGAAACGCTCGAGCTCTTTTCCAAACCCCCTCGCGTCCAAGAATCGATCCTCGCAATCTTTAGAAATTGCTTTTTCACAAACCGCAGCTAGCGGACTTGGTACCCATGACGCCGCAAGCTTGACCGGCGTATACTTCCCATTCACAATCTTGAGAATCACGTCCGTTTCGGACTTAGCTCCTTCGCAAAACGGCTCCCGCGAAGTAAGCGCCTTGTACAGGCAAACCCCGAGGCTGTAGGTATCTAACTCTCGGCCGACTGTCACCGTGCGGTCCTGGAACCTCTCTGGGGCCATGTAGCACAGTGTTCCACCGCCCACACTTATGTTTGATCCCCCGCCTTTGACCGCTGGCAAAGGCTCGCTCTTTTTGTGATCTCTGGCGGGATTTTTTGTCTCGATCGCGGTATGACCGGTGAGATCAAGCCTTGCGGCCTCACCCCAATCGAGCACGATCGTTTCGCCATATTGACCCACT
>JBCBLJ010000076.1:0-17127 GCA_038520195.1 Planctomycetota bacterium | reverse complement strand
TCAACTCTCAACTCTCAACTTCTCCCGTGCGTTGTGATGAAGGCTATCGATGTGAAGTTTGCGGCGAGGACGTGACATCGATCGTCGAAAGCGACCTTTATCTGCGGTACGTGATTGGGGAACTCGACCCCGAAGTGCTTCACACGACGCCCGAGCGGCATATCCGCTGCAACCCTGTGCTCGCTCAGTTTATCGGCGACGACTCGTTCGAGCCGGTTCGTGTCGATGGACCGATGAGTCTTGATCATCTGGATCAAGGCTTCGTCGAAGAACGACGCGTACTCATCACCCGAGGCTACCGACGGCTGCAAGAAATCCCCCATTGGCCCGGCGACCGCGACATCACAACGTATCCATTGCCGGAAGTGATCGAGAGCTGGAGGGGATCGGGGGACGGTTAAAACGCCGAGTCGCGGAGGACGCAGAGAGTGACAATGGAGGGGACGAGTGGGAACGAATCAACTGACGCATGAAATAATTGGTGCCGCGATCGAAGTCCATCGAAGACTCGGCCCTGGTTTATTGGAATCCGCCTATCGAATCTGCTTAGCCTACGAACTTCGGAATCGTGGTTTCGATGTCGCCGAAGAGAAGCCCATTCCAGTCATCTACGATGAAGTAAAACTTGAATGCGGCTATCGCGCCGATCTGATCGTAAACAGCGGTGTACTTGTTGAACTGAAAGCAAAAACAAGCCTGCACCCCGTCGACCACGCCCAAGTCCTCTCTCATCTGCGGCTGCTTGGGTTGAGCGTGGGTCTGCTCATCAACTTTCACGAAGTCCGCCTGGTCGACGGCGTCCACCGCATCGTGAACAACTACCGCGACTAGCTCCCGTCTGCCTCTCGAATCACTCTGCGTTCTCCGCGGCTCTGCGTTTCAAACCCTCCCGTTCCCCTTGGCCCTCCTCCTCCATCACAATCCCCCGCGCACACTCACCTAACTCGCGGGCTCCTACCCTTCATCGCCCGGTATTTCCGCGTGTCGGTGAAGTCGCCGATGCTCTAAGATTGCCGCCGCCGAGCTACTCCGAGGAACCGCGACGTGGATGCCGAAGCCAAACCCGAGAATCCCTACAAGGCGAACCCCGACGAGGCGAGAAGCCTAGCGGAAACCCCAAAACGACTCTGGAATCGCGGTTTCCTCGGCCTGATGACTGCTCAGTTTCACGGCGCGATGAACGACAACATCTTGAAGGTCATCCTTACCTTCATGGTCATCGAGGGCGGACTTTGGTTCGACGAAGTCGGCTCCGGCGCCCAGGGGATCGTGAGCATCTGCTTTACCGTTCCCTTCATGTTGCTGGGAGGGTTCGCGGGGCAACTCGCCGATCGCTACTCCAAACGCAAAGTCGCGATCTACGCCAAGGTCGCCGAAATCCCGATCGCCGTCCTCGCGGGGATCGGTTTCTATGTCCAGGATTTCACGCTGACGCTTGTTTCGCTGACGCTGCTGACCTGCCAAAGCGCATTCTTTGGTCCGGCAAAATACGGAATGATCCCGGAACTTGTCAGCGACAAAGACCTCAGTCGCGCCAACGGCGCCAACAACATGCTCGTTAACGTTGCGGTCATTCTCGGCACCGTGATCGCGGGAGCAGCCAGCGATGCATACTTCGGCGAAGACGGCACATCGGGGATGCGCTGGCTTCCGGGGGCGCTCGTGGTCGGAACCGCGATCATCGGCGTCATCGGCTCGACGTTCATCACGCCGCTAGCCCCTGGCAACAAAAACCTAAAGCTCTCACTCAACCCGTTTGAAACCTACATCAAATCCATTCGCGAAATGTCGAAGACGCGGCTGTTAATGGTGATGATGGCCTGGGGCTACTTTTATCTGCTCGCGGGCGTCGCGTTGTTGATCCTCCCCGAGTACCACAGTGTGCTCGCCGTCACACGGGCCGAAGCGAGCGTCCTGATGGGTGTTCTCGGCGTCGCAATCGGTTGCGGGTGTGCGGCGGCGGGGATGATTTCCGGCGACAAGATCAATCCTCGGCTGACCGTTATCGGCGCGGTCGGGCTTGTCCTATTTTTCTTCTTGCTCGGGGTTGTCCCGCCGTGGATGCCGGACCTGGGACCGATGCTCCGCGTCGCCTGCAGCAACGTCGCGGTGTTTATCCTGTTCGCCGGATTCTTCGCGGGCTTCTACATCATTCCGCTGCAAGCACTGCTGCAAAAGATGTCGCCCGAAGCCGATCGTGGGCAGTTCCTCGCGACGGCAAGCTCGGTCTCGTTCGCGTTCTTCACCGTTGCAGGACTGATCTACACCGGCATTCGCGATTCATTCGGCGATGAACCTCACCGAATGTTTTTGCTCTCCAGCGTGCTCATGCTGGTGGGTGCGGGCTTCTTCATTTGGAAGCTCCGGGGGACAGGCATCCTGATCCCCACGTCGGCTTCGGAAGCCACAGGCGAATAGCCAGACAGACGGCAAAGCGACGCCAGTGAAAACACCGACGAGATCGCTTTGCCGACGATCCTCTTGGCAATTCCGACTCGCCTACTCCGCGGTCGGCAACTGGACGAGTTGCTTCTCCTTGGCCATCTTGCGGATATCCTCGGTGATCTTCATCGAGCAGTACTTGGGCCCGCACATGCTGCAGAAGTGGGCACTCTTGAAAGTGTCCTGGGGCAATGTTTCATCGTGGTACCGCTGAGCCGTTTCGGGATCGAGTGAGAGTCGAAATTGCTCGTTCCAATCGAATTCAAACCGTGCCTTGCTGAGCGCGTCATCACGGTCTTGGGCGCCCTTGCGACCGCGAGCAACATCGGCGGCGTGTGCTGAAATCTTATATGCGATCACGCCCTGCTTGACGTCTTCTTCGTTCGGCAGGCCAAGGTGTTCCTTCGGTGTGACGTAGCACAGCATGGCCGCTCCATGCCAACCGGCCATCGCCGCGCCGATCGCGCTGGTGATATGGTCGTATCCCGGTGCGATATCGGTGACCAGCGGCCCGAGAACGTAAAACGGAGCACCTTCACACAGCTCAGCTTGCTTTTCCATGTTCATTTGGATCTGGTGCATGGGGATGTGACCGGGGCCCTCGACCATCACCTGCGTCCCGTTCGCTTTGCCACGACGTGTTAGTTCACCCAGCACTTCCAGCTCCGCGAACTGAGCATCATCGGACGCATCGGCGATGGATCCTGGTCGCAGGCCATCACCGAGGGACCACGTCACGTCGTACTCTCGCATGATGTCACACAGATCATCGAAGGCATCGTACAGCGGGTTCTGCTTATTGTGTGCCATCATCCACTTGGCGATCAATGAACCGCCGCGGCTAACGATGCCGGTCACGCGATTGATGCTCAAATGAAGATGCTCGAGCTTGACACCGCAGTGAATCGTCATGTAGTCGACGCCCTGCTTGGCCTGGTGCTCGACCATATCGAGGAAGTGCTGGGCGTTCATGTCCTCGATGTTGCCGCCAAGTTCCTCGAGCATCTGGTAGATCGGCACCGTTCCGATTGGCACAGGACTCTTGCCGATGATTTGCCTACGGATGTTGTCGATGTCTTTCCCTGTGGACAAGTCCATCACGGTGTCGGCACCGTGATGGACCGCCGTGTGAAGTTTTTCGAGCTCCTCGCCGACGTTGCTGGTGACAGCGCTATTGCCGATATTCGCGTTGATCTTGCACTTGGCGGCGACTCCGATGCACATCGGTTCCAAAGCGCCGGCGGCATGCACCCGGTTTGCGGGGATCACCATTCGGCCCGCGGCCACCTCATCGCGAATGACCTCGACGGCCAAATCCTCACGTTTGGCACAGAATTCCATTTCGGGAGTGATCTCGCCGGCTTGGGCAGCCAAAATCTGCGTTTTGCTCATCTTCTCTCTCTGCGGTTTCCTAACCCACGGTGTGGATTTGAATCGTCGAACAAGCCGTTATACGCACGCAAACGTCGCGCGAGTAGGTCCCACGGCTCAGCCCGGTCGCTCTGTGGCGACTAAAGCGTTTTGAGATACTCCAAGACGGCGACCTTTTCCGCCTCGGTCAACGACTCGGGATAGTCGTGGCCGCCACGCCCTTTGCCAAACTTTTGCGTGTCGAAAAAGCTCCGCCGAAACACGGAATCACCACCATCGGACGGCACTTGGTCGACTTCCTCAACGATCAATCCTACCCGTTGCTCGTCCATCGCCTCAGAAGTCCGTCGCCAAACGGCCGGCCGTTTCGAGGGATTCAAGACATGCCAAAGCGTCGGCACACTTCCATTGTGGAAATACGGTGCACTCGCCCATACACCGTCCAGCGGCGGCGCAACATAACCATCGGGATCGACAATCGTTTCCTGTTCGTCTGACTCGCCGCCGTGGGCAAACCAACTCTTGGCGTATCGTTTGCGACCCTCGACCGTCAACGCCGTCAGCCGAACCGGGTCCGTCCCGATTTCGTCCAGCGGAATCATTCGATTCGGGTAGGTCCAATCGGAGCCGTAAGTTCCGTGACACTCGGCACAGTTTCGCTCAAAAATCGTCCGTCCGCGGTCCGCTAACTTGGCATCGACTTCGCCCTCATACTTCGGCGGCCGCAGGGAACTGATGTAGGCGAACACATCCTCGAAGTCTTTTTCATGCCGACGAAAAAAGCTCGGGCCGTTCTCCGGGATCAACGAAAATTGCATCAAACCACGGTGGCCTTTCTGAGCGAAGCCATCGATGTAGATGTAAGGACGCTTGTAAAAGTACCACCAAGGCGGCGCGTCCATGTCGTGGTTAGTGAAAAACGTTGGTGCCGTGGGGATAACGTTCAGCTGAGCATCACGACTCTTCATCAACGCCATGCCGAACACAACAGCGTTGGTCGTTCCGTTAGTCGACCCCAACGGAATGAAAAGCGATCCCATTTCCATGGTGCCGGGCAACTGTCCAAGCTTGGCCTTCGCCAACGTAATCTCTTCGGTCAGGCTCGACAGCGCGTAACGATTGTTGGGTGCCCCCGGCGTCGGCGTCCCGTAAACGCTTCCCCCGTGACAGGCGAAGCAGTTCATCGTCCAGTTGCCTTGCGCGCTGACGACATACTGCAACGGCTTGCCAGAATCGTCGCCCGGCCGAACCGTCAGCCCATAACGATCGAACGTCATCCGTCGACGCTCTTCAGCGGTTGCTCGCTCCGCGCGATCTCGCGACCCTTTCGGCCAGATGCTCCAGAGAGCATCGACGGTGTCCTGATGAAAGTCGCTCGTCAGCACTGGCGATTCGGTCAGGAACCGATAGCCGCGCGCAGCTGCGTCCTCGGCCCGACACGGATATGTCGCCGACGCCAGCAAAATTACAATCGCGACCAAAAGAAAACGTCTCATCAACTCCACCTACGGGACAATTGATTTTACGCCATTGTCCAGTATCGCGACCGGTATTCCGCCGAGTCTTCCGCGACACGATGTCTCAGCAGTCACCGCTGTGGGCGACTGAACGCAACCGAATTCTCCGGCGGAGCACCACGGCGGACCGCGTGCACAAGCACCAAAACGCCGATTTGTTTTGCCTCGACGACCTGCATCGAGAGCCGCTGCCCGAGAAAACCGAATAGTCGATCGGCGGCGGCGGGACTGGTTCGACCCACGAACCAGATCCCACCCACGTCATCCGAAACCGATCTCGCGTGAAACTCCAACCACGACGGGTGCTCCCCCGCCGCGACGACGGTGACGTTGTCGAGTCGGTACGAACCGCGGACCGGAAACGCAAGGTACTCCCAATCGGGTTCGATCAAGGGTCGTTCGTCGACGGGTTCATAGAAAAACGAGGCTTCGATCAATCCGGTGTCGACCCACACGAGTTCGCCCGCTTGCCGATCGACCATCGAGACGACCTCGCGCCACGGTTCGCTCCGCCTCTGTCGCGGCCAAGGTTGCTTCTGAATCTTCGTCAGATAAGTCAAATGAAAACCGAGCACGATCACCAAGCCCGCCGGTACCCAACCGCGTCGAGGCGTGAAGAGCGTCCCCGCGACGCCGGCAGACCAAGCCAGGAGCGGTAACGCGGCAATGAAGTAACGACGCTTCCAAAGCGGCACGATGTCGAAGTAAGACGCCGCGAAAAAGACGACGGTACCGAGGATACCCGCCAACAAGGGCACGAGCCCAACGATCGAATCACGTTCCCCATCCTCCGTCTTTGGCCTTAACGCAAAAAACAGTAAACCGAGCGCCGAGACGCCGAGCGGTACCGCAATGATCGGAATCCAGTCCCAAGCCACGAAAACCTGCCTCCAATCGGTAGCCTGACCGAATGCTTTCCACTGCTCGCGTTTTGCCCAGGAGTTCGGCAGCGATGACATCGCTAGCAACCCCAACGTCGCGACCACCACCAAGACCGCGACCCAATCGGCGCGCCACAACGTCAGTCGCCCGCGATACCAAGCGACCAACACGCTGAGCGGCAAGAGCCAAAACAGCACGCCCAACGAAGTCGGATGGATCAACGCCGCCACGCAGATCCAAAACAGCATTGCGAGCCGGTAGCGAGCGCCGCCGAGACTGCGCCCCGTCAAGTCTTCGGACAGCCACATCATGCTGGCCGACGTCGCCAAAACCGAACAGACCATCACCAAGGCGTATGGCCTCAACTCGGTCCCGAAAAAGATCGCGTTTGGATCGAGCGCCAAAATGCCGCCTGCGATCACACCCGCCGACAGCCGCCGAGTTTGACTCGCGACACCCAACACAAGTAAACCCGACGCCAGCGCCGTCGCGAGCACGCTGCTCATTCGCATCGCCACTTCACCGAATCCGAAACACCGGGCCCAGCACCAAAGAAAGTGAAAGTAGCCGGTCGTCTGATTTCCGACCGAGGCGCGATCGACCACCTCCGAGAATGTCCCGCTCACCGCCCAGACCGAATGCAACTCGTCAAGCCAGAAACTGTCCTGACATGAAGACCAACGAATCGCAATTGAAGCCGTCGCGACGGCAACGGCCGCAACGCTAATGGCCGCCCAACTCGGCCTCGAGGATTCGCTCACGAGGCAACCTGCTCCAGCCAAAGCTGCGCGACCTCGCAAAGAATATCACAGGCTTTTTC
The DNA here is from genome assembly GCA_038520195.1 of Planctomycetota bacterium. Taxonomy (GTDB): domain Bacteria; phylum Planctomycetota; class Planctomycetia; order Pirellulales; family Pirellulaceae; genus Stieleria. The sequence continues at coordinate 10,095 of JBCBLJ010000076.1, read as the reverse complement.
GATCTGAGCGGCATCGATGTCCAGGTGCGTCACCATCCGAAACCGATGCGGCGCAACGTCGTAGCAGAGCAAACCTCGCTCGGCGAGTTCCGCGACGAACGGCCCCGCCCCACCCTGCTCCATCTCGATGATCACGATGTTCGTCTCCACCCGTCCCCCGCGGACGAAGAAGCCCTCCACCGACGTGACCGCCTCGGCAAGTCGTTGCGCATGATCATGGTCTTCGGACAAACGTTCGACGTGGTGTTCAAGGGCATAGAGTGCCCCCGCCGCGATGATTCCACTTTGCCGCATTCCACCGCCGAGCAGTTTCCGATGCCGCTTCGCTTCCGCGACAAAATCACGACTCCCAGCGAGCAACGAGCCGACGGGGGCGCCGAGCCCTTTGCTGAAACAAACGCTGACACTTTCGAACGGCTCCGAAAGCGATTCCAAACTCGCCCCGGTCGAGACCGATGCATTCCAAAGTCGCGCGCCGTCCAAATGCGTCGCCAAGCCGCTAGATGCCGCCCATCGGCAAGCCTCGACAACGTGTCGCTGGTCTTGGACCCGTCCACCCCACCGATTGTGCGTGTTTTCGACGCAAAACAATCGAGTCCTCGGAAAATGCTCGTTGTCGGGCTGGATGCGCCCGGTCAGTTGAGCGACCCGAATCGTCGCATCGTCAGTACCAATGGGCTGCGAAACCAGTCCGCTCAGGGCGGCGAAAGCCCCTTGCTCGTACCGCAGAATGTGACTCTCGGATTCCGCCAGGAACTCGCTTCCCGACGCCGGACAATGCGTTCGCAGGGCAATTTGATTCGCCATGGTCCCGCTCGGAACGAAAATCGCGTCCTCCTTCCCGAGCCGTTCCGCCACCATTCTCTCCAGCCGATCGGTGGTCGGATCGATGTCGGCAACGGCGTCCCCGACTTCGGCGTCCGCCATTGCGTGGCGCATCGCCGCAGTCGGCTTGGTTACGGTGTCGCTCCGCAAATCGATGGCGTTGATCATGTTCGTGGTGTTGAAGTTGCGGTTCGTCGTGGAGGTGGCGGCGATCGCCGAAGCGAATCAGCCTCATGGCGACATCGCGGGGGCGAACGTACCATGATCTCAGATGTCTAGAAGATAGTCTGTTCCTATTCCTCTCACATTTTGCGTCGTGTCCTCATTGAAACTCCGCCGAGTCGATGCCCGCAATGGCTCGATCGAAATCCTCGAAGAACTCCGCGAAAAGCTCAGCCCTCGCGGTGACGTGGTCTCCCCGCGCGGGCGGGCATTGACCGAAGAGGTTTTTGGGGCTCCGCTCTCACCGGTGCAAGTCGTTGATCGAATTTGCGAAGAAGTGCGGCGAGACGGTGACGCAGCGCTACTCCATTATTCGCATCAGCTCGACAAAGCGGAACTCACCGCGGATCAACTGCGCGTCCCCCTGCGGGAACTCGAATCCGCCCACGCGAGCGCGGATCCGGCGCTGATGGAGTCGATTCGTCGCATCCGCGACAACATCACGCAGTTCCAGTCGGCGATTTTGCACCAGGACATCGTCCTCGAACCAAAGCCGGGCGTACGACTGACGCAGCGATATGTGCCAATGCGACGGGTCGGTGTTTGTGTCCCCGGCGGTGCGGCGGCCTACCCGTCCACCGTGCTCATGACGGTTGTACCGGCTCAGGTCGCCGGTGTCCGCGAAATTGCGGTCGTCGCGCCGCCCACGCCCTTCGGCGCCTACAACGAAACCATGTTGGCCACCTGCCACGAGCTTGGGGTCACTGAAGTCTACCGAATGGGCGGCGCCCAAGCGGTCGCCGCCCTTGCCCACGGAACGGCGAGTGTCCCAGCCGTCGATAAAATCGTTGGTCCGGGAAACCTCTTTGTCGCACTCGCGAAAAAGCACTGCTACGGGACGGTCGACATCGACTCCTTTGCGGGCCCAAGTGAAGTGATTGTGATCGCCGACTCTACCGCTCGCGCCGACTATGTGGCCGCGGACCTGCTGGCCCAAGCCGAACACTCCCCAGGAAGCGCGCTGCTAATCACATGGGACGAGTCTCTGTTGGATCGAGTCGACGCGGAACTCGAAACACAGGTCGCCCAGCTCGAACGCAGCGAACTGACGGTGCAGTCGCTGATCGACTTCGGCGCACTGATCCTTGTCCGCGACGAAGCACACGCCTGCGAGTTGACCGATCAATTCGCACCGGAACACTTGCATATCGAAACCGCGAACCCACGAGACCAAATCGCGTCGATACGGAATAGCGGTGCGGCGTTTCTCGGCCACCACACGCCCGTCGCCTTGGGCGATTACGCGGCGGGCCCGAGCCATGTCCTTCCCACTGGTGGAACTTGCACCTGGGCAGCGGGTCTGTGCAGCAACAGCTTTTTGCGAAGCGGAAGTATTGCTGAATTCGGTGAATCCGCCCTCGGCGAAATCGCCCCCGACGTCGAAGCCCTCGCAAACGTCGAAGGCCTGACGGCCCACGCCCGCAGCGTCTCCATCCGAAGATAACACTCCACACTCCACTCGCCACTCTCTGCGACCTCTGCGTTTCCCTTCTCTCCCCCTCCGTCCCCTTCCAGCTTCCAACTCCCTTGTCCAAGTCCGCCCTCCGCCCCGCGATCGATGAAATGCTGGCCTACGCGCCGGGTGAACAACCCCCGCCGGGCAAGTTCATCAAGCTCAACACGAACGAGAACCCTTATCCGCCCTCGGCCGCCGTCACCGACGCAATTCGTTCGGCGGCATCGGGGCCGCTGAATCGCTACCCGGACCCGACCGCCACGGCGTTTCGCCGCGCGGCCGCCGACGTTTTAGGGCTCCCCTCACAGGATTGGATTTTGGCGGGAAATGGCAGCGACGAAATCCTCACCATTCTTGTGCGTGGTTTTGTCGGTGAAGGACAGCGGCTGCGACTTCCGTATCCGAGCTACATCCTCTATCGCACGCTCGCCGACATCCAAGGAGCTCGTTGGGAGCAGGTCCAATTCCTCGATGGCTGGCACCTACCAACACTTTTTGGCGAAGGCGACTCGAACCTTCGCTTGGTGTTGCTACCGAACCCAAACAGCCCCAGCGGTACGGTCGTGCCGAAGGAACAGATCGAGTCGCTCGCCAGCACCCTGCCCTGCCCACTCGTGGTCGACGAAGCCTACGCGGATTTCACCGACGACGACTGTATCCACCTGGTACAAAAGCACGAGAACATTCTGGTGACGCGGACGCTCAGCAAGTCCTACGGGCTCGCGGGCATTCGCTTCGGATTTCTGGTTGCACAGCCGAGTCTGATCCGCAAGCTGAATCAGATCAAAGACAGCTACAACTGTGACTACCTGGCGACGATCGCGGCCACCGCGGCGATCAGCGACCAAAACTGGCTCCGCGAAATCGTCGCAAAGATGAATGCGACGCGGGATCGAATGCACCGTCGGCTCGACGAGCTTGGCTTCCACGTCACACCCTCTCACGCCAACTTTGTCTGGTGCACACACCCGAGCGGACGACACCAGGAACTTTATGAGTTCCTGCGGAAGAACCAAATCCTTGTTCGCTACATGGAGTTTCCCGATTGGGGCGACGGGGTGAGAATCTCCGTCGGTACGGACGACCAAGTCGACGCCTGCCTGATGCTGATTGAACGCTTCTTCGACTAGTCGACCGGGCCGAAGTCTCCGCCGCATAAAACGAACGGCTGATTTAACTGGACGAAGCAATCCGACAAGCTCGCGGGATCATCGCAATCTCGACGCGTCGGACCAGAGGCAACCGATAGATTGAGTGACCGAACCATCCGGCGTCCGAGATCAACGACCGCTTAGCCATGCCACGCAACGCAAGTATTCATCGCAAGACCGGCGAAACAGAAATCTCGCTTTCCCTCGATCTCGAGGGAACCGGCGCGGGGCAACGCAAATCGGGGATCGGTTTTTTGGATCACATGCTCGATCTGCTCGCAAAGCATGCACTGATCGATCTTGAAGTGGACGCCACCGGCGACCTGCACGTTGACGATCACCACACCGCCGAAGACATCGGCATCGCGCTGGGACAAGCGATCGACGGCGCGCTCGGCGACCGAGCCGGCATCCGTCGCTACGGCCACTTCACGCTGCCGATGGATGAGTGCTTAGTCACTTCGGCCGTCGACCTCGGCGGACGCTACGCATTTGAATACAACGCACCGATCGCCGCCGCGAAGATCGGAACGTTTGACAGTGAGCTAGTCGAACACTTTTGGCAGTCGTTTGCCGCCAACGCTCGCTGCAACCTGCACGTTGTCTTGCACCACGGCCGTAACGCACATCACATCGCTGAGTGCGTATTCAAAGCAACGGCCCGCGCGATTCGCATGGCCGGCGAAGAGGACCCCCGCAGCACCGGCATCCCGAGCACCAAAGGCGTGCTCTAGCGAGAGCTGCTTCAAGACAATCTGCGCTGGGTTAGCTCTCGATCACTAGCGGGCGACGATGGAGTCGAGCGCAAAGTCTTCGTGGTAGTCGTACGGATAGAATTGCCTGGCGACACGCTTGGCCAAGATGCCGAGATACAGTTTTCGGAATCGTGATTCGGTCGTCTCACTCGTGTATTGCCCGGCGGTCTCGGGATAGGTGAAGTCTTCGAGGGTGTGACGATAGACGACTTCACCGGTGGACACGTCGATGACCTTGACCTCAACGTCGGCGCGTCCACGGTAGAGCGTCGCACCATCGCGAAGCTTCAGGTTCGCAACCTCGATCCCGACCACTTTCTCGGCATCGACACCGCGTCCGATGTCGGTGAAATCGATCTGGTCCCAACCGTGAGTGTCACGCCAGTCGGTGATTTTCTCTTCGCGAACGACCTCGACCTTTTTGACATTCTCCTTCAACCACTGAGTGACGTTACGCCCAAGGATTCGCGCTGAGATATCGTCCTGGAACATCCCATTCTCGGTCACGGTGACGATGGCGACGCGGGAACCCTTCAACCCGTCGTAGGCGGCTGGCACTTTGTCCGCTCCCGTCGCGTGGACAAGATTGGCGACCAACCCCATGCATCCCGTCTGTGTAAGCAGACCGGCACAAGCGAGGGTGAAAGTGATCCAGGTGGCCGCCCAACGGCGACAGCGTCTTGACGACATGGCGTGCGAGTCCTTTCGCGTAAGCTGACGTGGAAACTCGGGGTAGGCAATCGAACGACTCCGCTGCAAGGCGAATCACGCGACAATGACCGCAAAACGCCACGTGAAACTCAGGAAACTTCAGCGAGCCAACACTCCCTCACTCTCCCACTGTCGTGTGCTCGGTGTCTTTCGTGGTTCTAACCTCCCCACTCCCATCAGTGTCGATTAGCGAAGATCAGTGTTTCCCTTTCCCGCTCCACTCTCCACTCTCCACTCTCCACTGCCCTTCACCGCCACCACACGCTCTCCCTTTCTCTCTCCCACTTTCGTGTATTTGGAGTCTTTCGTGGTTTCTCCCTCCCCACCATTCACTCCCATTAGTGTCGATTAGCGAAGATCAGTGTTCCCCTTTCCCTCCACTCTCCGCTTCCCTTCCAATCTCCGTCATCACCAACTCCTCACTGCCACTTTCGTGTGTTTGGAGTCTTCTGTGGTTCTACCCTCCCCACCATTCACTCCCCTTTCCCCCTCCAGCCAGCTCCTACTCCCCGTCCATCCACATAGTCCCCGCGTAACCCACGACACGAGCCGAGTCCCCGCCCGCATCCGCGCTCGTCGCATAAGCGATCTCCTTCGCCATGGACTTCATCCCCAACTCGCGCATCGTCATCAAGACCCAAGCGGCAGGTACCTGACCGCACATGCTGATGTTTTCAGTGTCGCAAACGTCAAGCAATCTCGCTCCATCGCCCGTCGCGAGAGCATCAAGAGCCATTCGGTCGCGCCGTCGGTTCTCGCAGTCCTCGGCGAAGTGATTCATATCGCTGCTGATGACCAAGAGCGGCGGTTCGGACTGCTCGCGGATCCAGGCGGCGAGTGCCTTTGCGGCTTCGCGCAGTTGCTCGACACTTGCTCCGCTCACGGCGATCGCCGCGAGGCGAGTGTCTTTGCAGAATCGATGCATCAACGGCAGTTGGACCTCAATCCCGTGCTCACGCATGTGTGCCCCGGCATCCAACGCCAAGCCCGGGATACGCTCGGCGAGTTGCTGAGCCATCGCGAGATCACCCTCGATGGACGCCGTCGCACTCATGAACCATCGGTCGTGCGGGGCGACGGCCCAGTCCATTCCATCGGCGGTGTGTTTTGGACCAATAATCAAGACACGTCGCGGTGGTTCAACCCGACGCCAGACACTCGCAGCCACTCGACCGCTGAATCGTAATCCTGCGTGCGGCACCATGACCGCAAAAGGTCGGCAATGTTCGACATCGGGAAGGCCCGTGATCAGCGCATCGACTTCGGCTTCGCGAGCAACATCATCGACGGAGTAAAACCGTCCGGCGACGGCGGGGCGACGCGCCGAAGTGGTGGCAACCGCACGAGGCCCGACGGAGACACTGATTTCGCTACCCGTACAGTCACACAAGAGCGAGTACAGCTGCTCGCCGCCACGAAACGACTCCAAGTCGCGTGCCGCAGCAACGGATTTTGTGACCTCCGCATTGGCGTCGAAGCGAATCGCCCAGCGGCGGCCATCGGTCACCAGGCCCGCTCGCCGTGACGAATCGATCCCGCGGACATCAGCTTGGTCCGCTTCGCCGTGATGAATGCAACCGCCAAAGACCGCCAGCTCGACTTGGCATTGATCCGCTCGGAAGCTGGCAAGACTACGCGCCGCCTGATCCGTCATTTGGTAGAGCGTCGACTGAAGCGGCCGTGAGTCTTTCACGCCAAGCTGAAGCGTCCGTTGCGATCCACCGTCAGGCGTTGAAATGCAAAGCGCGACTCCGAGCACTTCCAAATCGCTCAGCCCCACCGCGTAGTACATCGGCGTCGCACCGGTTTGAATCGCGACCAAGTTTGATTTCACCCAATCCCGGTAGCCAGCCAATTCCGGCACGGAAAGCAGTCGAGGCTCAGCGGCGTTCGTCGATGCATCGATGACAAAGTCGCCACCGAAATGAATGCCGTCAAAGAGCTGGAGATCCGCCTGATCGCTTTGCCAGGTCCCGGCCGGCAACCCGGCTTTGCGACAGACGGCATCGAGAAACTGCCGGGCATCCCACCCCTGCTCCGTCGCGACCTGTGGCAGCAGCAAGCCCGACTTTCCACCCATCTGGATTCTCAACCCATGGATGCCGATCTTCAGCGCGTTTTCTCTCTCAGCACCCGCGGTATCGATCGGCCGATTGGGTCCAAGCAGAGAGACAGAGAGTTCCAAGAACGGTAACTCACTCGCCGACAGCGGTGCCATTCTTGGATCGCGAGCCGTTCGCGCAGCGCTGTCGAGTAAGGCTTCTCCCAATTTCATTGCTCCGCCTTGTCGCCCACAACATCCACGCAGGGTTTCGCCACGTTTCACCGTCACGAACACGCCGTGGACCGGAAACTCCGCCAACCCACCCAACTTCGCAACCGCTGGCGCCGGATCGCTTTGAGAGACGGCGGCGGCAACCATCGCGGATGCCGCTTCATGGAGCGTCGTCTTCTCCTCCTCGGTCAACTCGGTCATCTCGGTCATCTCTTTCACGGCCATGACTTTCTCGACTTTGCTTGGCGGCGCGGCATCCAATTGCACGACCTCCGGCTCCACTGGAACGATTTGAACACGTTGCCGACGCGAACCCCACTCGCCCGGTCGTTCTTCGAAAACGCCGGGGATCGTCGCGCCGCAGCGAGCGCATTGATCTCGCTGCAGATGGTACCGCCCGAGCTGATGCCAGTCGCGTTCGACCAGGAGCGTCTTGCACGCGTGACAGTATGTGCTTTGCCGCGCCATATCGTGAACATTGCCAACGTAGACATAATTCAATCCCGCGCGGCGAGCGACGTCATACGCCATCAATAACGTTTCATGACTCGTCCTCGGCCGATCCATCATTCGAAAATCGGGATGGAACGCCGTAAAGTGGATCGGCACGTTCGGGCCGACGTTCTCTAGCACCCAATCGCTCATCCGCTGAATCTCATCCTTCGAATCATTCGCATCGGGAATGATCAAGTTCGTCAATTCAACCCAGCAATCGGTTTCGTTGCAGGCGTAGCGAATCGTGTCCAAGACCGGTTGCAGGTGAGAACCGGTCAGCTTGTAGTAAAAGTCCTCTTCAAAGGCCTTGAGATCAATGTTGGCCGCGTCCATCTCCGCGAAGAAGTCGCCGCGTGCCTCTTCGGTGATGTAACCCGCCGTCACCGCGACGGACTTGATTCCGAGTTCGCGGCAAGCACGCGCGGTGTCCATCGCGTACTCAGCCCAAATCACCGGATCGTTGTACGTGTAGGCGACGCTTCGGCAGCCACTCTTTTTCGCCGCCTCCGCGATGTCCCGCGGCGCCGCACGATCGCTCAGCCGCGCGACTTCGCGACTCTTGGAAATGTCCCAGTTCTGACAGAATTTGCATCCCAGATTGCAACCAGCCGTCCCGAAACTGAGCACGGGCGTTCCCGGCAAGAAATGGCTCAGCGGCTTCTTCTCAATGGGGTCGATGCAGAATCCCGTGCTTTTGCCGTAGGTGTCAAGCACCATCTGCCCGCCCACGTTCTTGCGGACGAAGCAAAAACCGCGATCGCCATCCTTCATCCGGCAGGCTCGCGGACAAAGTTCGCAGACAATCCGCTCATCACCATCGGCGCGGTACCAACGCGCTGACGTTTGCATCATGTTTTCCCTCTGCTGCACCATCGACCTAACACATCACGTTTGAGTTAAAGTAGCGGCTTACGCGGAAGAGCCCCATCCGGACGACCGCATTCGAAGAGAGAGGGACCGGTTAAGGCATCTCGACCCGCTGGAACGTCGCTCCCGCGAACCCACCTATCTGACCACCTTTTCGGCCCATCGCCACATCCTATCGCATCACCATGATCCCACGTCGTCAGTTCCTCGCCGCGTCACTCGCATCCCTGACCGTCGCCTCTTCCAGCCGGCTCGTCGCGGCAGAGTCGAAAGCAAACAACCCGCTCTGCGTCTTCACGAAACCGTTTAACTCCCTTTCGTTTGACGAACTCGCGACCGAAATCGCCCGACTCGGTTTCGACGGGATCGAAGCTCCGATCCGCCGAGGCGGACACGTCGAGCCCGAACGTGTCCCAGATGATTTACCAAGACTTGTCGAGGCACTCGCGAAGCGGGACCTCACGATCACACTGATGACGACGGACATCAACGATCCCGCCGACCCGACGACCGAAAAAGTCCTCCGCGCGGCGGCAACGCTCGGCATCCAACGCTACCGCATGAAGTATTTCAGATACGACGACGATTTACCGATCCGCGATCAACTCGCCAACTGGCATGATCAACTCGTCGACCTCGCGGCGATGAACCATGACTTCAATCTCACCGGCTTGTATCAAAACCACGCGGGCACCAAATACTTCGGAGCCCCACTCTGGGATCTCGCCACAGTCCTCGAAGGCATTGAACCGACCGACATCGGCGTCGCGTATGACATCCGCCACGCGACCGTCGAAGGGGGAACGAGCTGGCCGACAACGTTCCGCCGAATCCAACCACACATCGACACGGTTTATGTAAAAGACTTCCGCTGGAATGACGACAAGATTGTCGACGTTCCACTCGGAGAAGGGCGGGTCGCGAAGAAGTTTTTCGAGATGCTGCGCGAGATCAACTTCGCAGGCCCGATCTCATTGCATGAGGAATACCTTTCGCACAAAGAGCCTAAACTTGTTCCCAAGCACCTCGAGGCGATCGGGAAAGACCTCGACACGCTTCAAGGCTTGCTCGCGGGCTAGTCGAGTCCTCGCCGGCGGTCCGCATGAGACATGGGCCAAAAGCCATGCGGCGCAGGCGGCCCGCGGGCAAACGCAAAAAGAGTGTAAAAGGGCGGCCCGAATCACGGCGTTGCTCCACCAGCTTGATACATTCGGGCGGACGCCGATGCCCAGACCGTGACCAACGGGTAGGTCTATCTCGTCAACATCTACACGCAAGGAATTCGAAATGCGTCAACGAGTTTTCGTTCTGCTGCCGCTTACCGTCGCCATCCTCTCG
>JBCBLJ010000544.1:0-5826 GCA_038520195.1 Planctomycetota bacterium | reverse complement strand
CGAGGAAACACGCTGTGCCAGAAATGCATTGGCCGTGAGTTTCGAAAGCTCGCTGCTCCAGAGATTGGTGGTGAGCAAGCGATCGCGGGGAACCCAGTTCGCATAAACCTGGACCAACGCTTCAATCGCCTCGAGACGCTCGCCGCCGATCAGGACGCGGTCGGGAGAAAGCAAGTCGTCGATCGCAGTTCCTTCGGCCAGGAACTCGGGGTTGCTCAACACATCGAAAGTGGCGTTGTTGCTCGAATTGGAAAGGATTCGCTTGACGGCCTCGGCCGTGCGAACCGGTAGCGTCGATTTTTCGACGACGATCTTATGCCCCTCCGAAACGTCCGCGATCCGCCGCGCACATTTTTCAACGAACTCCAAATTCGCGGCACGTCCGGCACCGACACCGAAAGTCTTGGTCGGCGTGTTGACGGAGATGAACACCATGTCCGCTTGCCGGATGCCCGTCTCAACTTCGGTGGTGAAAGTGAGATTGCGGCCACGCGCTTGATGGACGATTTCATCCAAGCCCGGCTCGTAGATGGGAAGTTGGTTGGAATTCCAACTCGCGATCCGTTCCGCGTTGATGTCGACCACGTTGACATCAATGTGGGGGCACTTGTGTGCGATCATCGCCATCGTCGGTCCACCGACATAGCCCGCACCGATGCAGCAAATCTTCGAAACCGGATCAATCGTATTGCTCATAGCAAAATCAAACGGGGTGCGGACGCAGAAAACGCGGGGAGAGCTGTTGAAGCGGCGAACGTCGCCTGGGATGCAAAAGAGTGGGAAGGTTCCGCGATTCGGGATCGAAAGCCTACACTTCGGCCGAATCCGTCGAAACCTCGCCGAGCGGCTCGAGTTGGCAATCGTCGAGTTTGACGCTCACTCCTTGATCCATGAATCGAACCGCAACCAACAAGCGGGTTTCTTGGTCTCTTCTGACGATCACCCCTTCGAATCCGGCGAAGGAGCCATTCTTCACGCGAACCAGTTGTCCAGGCTGAAGCCTGCCCTCGATCGACAGCGGTTCGCCGATTGCGATCAAGTCACTGATCTGATTGAGATCCTGGATCAACGCCGGAACGTCGGTAATCTCCGTGGCCTTTTGGATACATCCGGTGCAGACGGCTTCGTATCGTTGATCGTTGCTGCCGCATAGAAAAACATAGTTGTTAAAGAGCGGCGCATAACTCGTCCGCACACGACCAGCGGGTGATCGACGCCTCTGTTCGATTTGGGGCCCATAATGCGGAATCCCCAATTTGTGCAGATGTCGCATCAGTTGCTTTTCCTGACGTGACTTGGTGTAGAGCAACCACCAGTCCGACTCGGCAGCGAACTCTGCATGGAGTAGGTTGTCTGGGAAGCGATCGGGCTCTTTAGGGAGAATGGGCAAGATGTATTCTCCGTGCGAGGTCAAACTGAAAGGCGACACCGTCGCGCAGACTTCGTCCATTTGGGTGACACGCAAAGAGAGATTCTTCGCCGCCAACCGCGGTAAGTGTTCGATTCTCGATCACAACGCGAACCTTAAGAACGGGACTTTGCCATCGTCTGGGATCGTCTTCCCGCCAATGATTCGCAAAGGATGATTGATTGGACCGGAGTGGACAAGCGCGGCCGACGGGTTTGAGGTGAAATCGGGGTCACCGTTTGGTGCAATGGTTTCAGCTCAATTAACCGTCAAAACTGCGTCGCCTTCGGATCAACCGCGACCGGCTAAGGCGGTCGCTTCGCGTTTGGGATCACGCGTTGAGAAGGATGCGGACGTCGGCTCGCTCTTGATAGATGGCGGCTTCACGGTACGGTGGTCTTCGAGGTCTTCGATCACTTGCTGGATCTGTGGGCCGAGGTCGGCGAGTTTGAGGCTCAGTTCGGCGATCCGCTCGTGAACCTGTGCCGAGTCCGCTTTGGCGACAACCTGAAGTGCCCCGATGTTGATCGGTTGGCTTTGGTTGGACGCCTGTGCGATCAAAGGCCATCGCACCTGAACTTGGTTGCTCCGTTCGGGCAAACGGATCGCCGACCACGTCGCGTGGTAACCCTCGTGGAGCCAAGCGAGGTTCAGGTCGATGCTGATCTTGGCGAGATCGTGCGCCTTCGCAAATTCGACGAGCGGCTCCCACACCTGATCCCACTTGCCATTGCCTTGCAGGTTCAAGCAACTGTGGCTCTCCTCGACCGACCCGCGATGGGGTGTGACAAAGAAGGATCGGGTCATGTTACCCGCCTTGATCATCACCAGCCGGAATTCCGCATGTCCGAATGAACGGGTCAGCACGAGAAAGCTGCCCGACATCACGATTCCCATCAGCGCTAGCCACGGCATCTTGAAATGGCAGGAGAGCACGGCAAGCGTCGTCGTCAAGGCACACAGGACAGCGACGATGCCGAGCATTCCGTAGTGCCCGTACTTTTTCTGTAATAGGTGGTGCAGGTGAGCGCGATCGGTGGTGTAGATACTTCGTCCGGTCAGCCATCGACGGGCGATCGCGGCGGCAGAGTCGAACAACGGAATCGCCAGTACAGCGATCGGCGCGGAAGCCAAAAGCGTCGAGCCTTTCACACTTCCCCAGACCGAAAGGACGCCCACCAACAACCCAATCACCATGCTTCCCGCGTCCCCGAGGAAGATCGATGCCGGCGGCTTGTTGAAGAACAGGAACCCACAAAGGCTACCCGCGAGCGCGAATGCAAGAATGCAGGAAAGCGGTTCGCCATGCTCGAGACAAAGGGCTGCGAGTCCAAGGCTGATGAAGCATCCGGCGGTCGTGGCGACGCCATCCGCACCGTCAATCAGGTTGAGTGCGTTTACGCAAACAAGCAGCCACAACACGGTTACCGGCAACGCGAGCGACCCCAGATTTACTTCAAAGGGTCCCAGACCGATCTTGGTCACGATCGTGCCGCTACCAACGAGAACCGTGATGATCAATATCTGCAACAGCAGCTTTTGCCGACCACGCATCGCCCAAATGTCGTCAATCAACCCAACCATCAGCATCGCAAAGGCGCAAACGACGAGGCCGTACCACCGCATCGATACATGGCCGAGGTCAAAACCCCCCAGTGCTCGATCGAACCAGATCGTGATGGCGAACCCGGTGAGCAGCGAGAGTAAGACTGCGACACCGCCACAGAGAGCGATAGGCTTTGCGTGGAGTTTTCGTTCGGCGTCGGGTTTATCGACTACTCCGAAACGATGAGCCATCCAACGGATGACCGGAACCAGCACTAACGCAGCACAAGCAGACGCAATGAGCGATACAAAAGTCAACCAAATCATGGTCAAGTCTGACAAGTACGGCGAATGAAGAGGTCAACTCAGGGTCTCAACTTAATGAGTCCCTTTTGTGCCGCCATCCCAGTTTACCCGACGACTAGCATTGCTCAGAGTCAAAAAACTCGGCCCAAAGCAATTTGAGGGGAATTGGAATTGCGGCTTCTCATGGTTCGGATCGGGACAGGATCGTCCGACGTTCTACCCTCATTTCGAGAAAACCCGGCATCTCGAGTCAAGGCGCGAACGGAAGCACAAAACCGCTACAGCCGGTCTTTCCGACAGTTTTGGCTAAATCCCTTGCACCGTTACGGCGATAACTCCCCTTAGAACCGGTCCGTCCCTGGGCAGACCGTGCAATGCCTGTTCCCGATTCGAATTCCGCCGGCAGCCAAGGGGGGCCAAATGGCGATTCGCTACACGGCCGTACGCGCCTACACCAAGCAAGATGCTACTCGCCCGACCCAGGTGACGTCGCGCCATCGATGGCGCAGCGCACTCCTTTTAGGGGTCGCGGCATTGATGATCGCCAGTACCGGATGCTCCTGGGTGAAGGGTGCACGCCGCTATCTACAGCGGACGGAGTACCTCGATGAATTCATGATCGCCCATCGCAACCGAGCGCTGGCCGCAAAAGCGTGGTATCGCGAGCAGGATTGCTACTGCAATGAGCGGTACCTCAACGAATTCAAGGCTGGCTTCCTGCAGGGGTACGCCGACATCGCGAATGGGGCGGATGGTTGTGCCCCCTGCGTCGCGCCAAGCCAGTACTGGGGCTGGAAGTATCAATCGCCCGGTGGCCAAGCGGCCGTTGATGCCTGGTTTGCCGGATACCCGATCGGCGTCAAGGCGGCAGAACAGGACGGCGTCGGTCATTGGGGCAACGTCGGTGCGATCACGACGACTCATGTCGCCAAGCCGCCGGAGCAATTGCCTACCACGCCGGAGGGAATCGAGATCCAAAACGGTAAGTTGATGGGTCCTGACGGGCCGGTCGACGAAATGATCGTTCCGGGGTCCACTCAGATCATTCCGGCAGAGGAACTGCAGCGGGCGTTGGATGCCGAATCGCTTCCTCCGGTGCCGACCGAAACCGTTCCGTTGCCATTGGATTCCGCAGCCAGTCCGATTCGGGGTCAGACGACTCCGGTCGACCAAGTGGCTGCGCCGACGCCCATCGACACGGCGCTCGTCCCATCCAGAAGCGCGCAATCGTTCACTTTGAATGACCTCGGCGACGACGCGATCGAAGACATCTTCGGCGCGATTCAAATGCCCAGCGATGTCGACAACCTACCAACCGACGTCACCCCGACGGGAACGAAGGCCGGCGAATTACCAGGACTCGATGATGCCGTTGAGACTGCGAAAGCGACCAGCGGAATCCCCTTCAAGCTCGAGTAGCTCGATCCACTGATTCGCCGCCCAGCGACGGCTGGACCCGGACGCGGGCGGCGCACCGTACCAATAAGCTGACAATCAAACTGAAGAGTTCAGGGATGACGACCAAACTTTCCAATGCCGACGCCCATCGGTCTTCGGCGACTGGCCGAAAGGGATTCCTCGGTTCGCTGGTGACCGGTGGCAGCAAGTGGATCGCATCGGCTCTGCTGGCGGCTTCGGCAACCGGGTGCTCGACGTTAACCCAGCCGATCGATGGTGTGCCCGCAGACCGCGTTCCGCAGCAGTATTTTGCGACCCCTAAAAACAACTTCATCCCCGTCGACATCTCGGACCTGACGCTCGAGCCGCCTCGTGAGTACTTGATCGGCCCCGGCGACATCCTGGGCGTGTACATCGAAGGCGTCTTGCCGTTCAATCCGCCCAACGCGCCGCCCGAACCGCCGCCGGTCAACTTTCCCGACGCGGAGAGCATTCTGCCACCTTCGATCGGTTATCCGATCGCGGTCCAAGAAGACGGGTCACTCGCGTTGCCTCTGATCGAACCGTTGAATGTCGACGGCTTGACGCTCGACCAGGTTCGCGACGCGATTCGAGACACGTACATCGACAACGACATTCTGCGTCCAGATAAGGCGCGGCCCATCGTCACCATCATTCAAGAGCGCACCGTCGATGTCATCGTCGTGCGGGAAGACGGCGGGCGAGGACTATTGGTACAGAACGTTTCGTCGCAGTTCATTCGCGGTGGCAGCGACCGTAGTGCGAGCGGCGGACTTGTGAAGCTTCGCGCTTACCAGAACGACATCTTGCACGCACTCGTTGAAACCGGCGGCCTGCCGGGCCTGAATGCCAAGAACGAGGTGAAGGTCTTGCGTGCGAACCGCGAGAACAAGGAGACACGAGCCAAGTTCCTCGCGGAATTCCGGCGTCAACAACAAGCGGCGGCGCTCGATCCGTGTGCCTGCCCTCCAAAACTCCCGGAGGACCCCAGCGTCTTGAGGATTCCGCTGCGTCTTCCTCCCGGGGAAATCTCGCAGATTACCGAAGACGACATTCGACTCGGTGAAGGCGACATCGTCTACATCGAATCGCGTGACACCGAAGTCTTCTACACCGGTGGCCTCTTGCCTGGCGGCGAATTCCCGCTT
>JBCBLJ010000691.1:0-4507 GCA_038520195.1 Planctomycetota bacterium | reverse complement strand
TTCACCGCGATATCAAACCCGGCAACCTCATGCTGGATCAAAGCGGCGTTGTCTGGCTCATGGATTTCGGCCTGGCGAAGTTGGTGGAAGAAGAAGATCTGACGCGCGACGGTGAACTGATTGGAACACTCCGCTACATGGCACCCGAACAGGTCGCCGGCAGACCGACCGCATCCAGTGACGTCTACAGTCTCGGCCTGACCCTCTACGAGTTGCTTACCTTGCGTCCGGCATTTGATGAACTCAGTCGCAGCGCACTGCTGCGCGCCGTCGCGAACCGTGAGCCGGTCGCCCCGCGACGCATCAACGCGCATATCCCGCGCGACCTTGAAACGATCGTGCTCAAATCGATGGAGCGTGAACCCGGTTGACGCTATGGTTCGGCGCAGGCACTGGCGGCAGACCTGGGGCGATACCTAGCGGGCGAACCGATCGAGGCACGCCGGGTCACGCCGAGCGAGCGTCTGCGAAAGTGGGCCCGACGACGTCCACTGGTTGCCGGGCTAACGTCGGCGCTCGCGTTCTTGTTCTGCGTCGCATTTGCCCTGGTCACTTGGCAGTGGCGTTCCGCCGTTGTCGCCCGCGGCGAAGCGGAAACGCAAACGCAAGAAGCTCGGCGCCAAAAGTCGCTGGCTGAGAAGTCTCTCGACGATGCGCTTCAGGCGCGGTACCGAAGTGGTATCAGTCGTGCCGAGGCCGTCGCGCGAACATCGCCGCAAGCAGCCGTTTCAACGCTTGAAAACCTGATCCCGGCCGACGACCAACCCGACCGGCGCGGCTGGGAATGGGGATACCTCCGTCGACTCGCCCAACAGAGTGACCTCATTCTGCCCGATTGTGGGGCCGAGCAAGCAGAATGGATCCGCTCGCTCGCGTTTAGCGCTGACGAATCACTGCTTGCCGTTGGAGCGGGCCGCACGGGATTCACGCTTCCTCGCAATGAATCGCCGCAAGGCCGTGTGACACTGTGGAATCTGCAGAGAGGCGAACTCGTTCGAGACTTTCCGATCAACGACTCGGGTTACTCGCTCGCAATCAGTGATGACAAGACACGCCTCGCGATCTGCGAAGCCCGCGCATCGGTGTTCAATGAATTGGCTTGGAGCGGTCCGACATGGCTCTGGGACATCGGATCCGCTGAGCGCAGGGTCCGACTCGAAATGCCAGAGTTCACGCTTGGATCAAGAACCGGTCCGCGCACCATTTTGCGAGTGAAGGACCTCGTTTTCTACGATAGCGATTCACGCGTCATCGGAACGATTTGGAGCAACTATCCCTACCCGGGCGGAACCGCAATCTGGGACACGAGTGACGGGAGTTTGCGTTGGTTTCGTCCGAGAAGTGAGCTGATCGAACTGGATGCCTCCTCGCGGCAGTTCTTGATCGCCGATTATCCGCCGGACGGCAGATTTCAAAACAAGCGTGTCGACTTGGACTCCCTGACCGAAGGGGCATCCCTCGATGCCGTACTTGGAACGGGTCTGCAACCCTATGAGGAGTTCTCCGTCGGCATGGTTCCCAACGCAAAGAACCGGCCTTACTTGCACGACGTTCAAACCGATCAGAAGCGATTACTGTGGGGTGATGACAAATACAAGTCGGCCGGCGGCCAAGGCGAACGCCCCATCCACTCGACTCACCCGTCGGAACACACGATTGCGATCGGCGGCAGCGACGGTACGGTTCGTCTTTGGCAAACGCAGACAGGTGAGCTTCAACGGATCCTGTACGGACATGGGATCGATGTCCAAACGCTGAAGTTCAGTCGCTCGGGGCGCTGGCTCGCCTCCGGGGATTGGAACGGTGAGGTGCGGGTGTGGCAGCCGAAACGATTTGCGGAGCACGTCACCTGTAAACCCCTGGGACTGTCTCCGACAGGCTGCTACATCGAGGATATCGCTTTTCGCCTTGGCGGAAGTGGCCTGGTCAGTTGCGGCTACATCTTCGATTGGGGTTTCTACGGAGACCTCAAACGAAATAGCCACCTGACGACCTACGAACCTCACAGCGGTCGTCGGCTCCAAGATTTTGAACTCCCTCCGATGCGCATCCAAGATCGTTTCCGAACGGTCAAATTCAGTCACGATGGTCGATTGCTCGCGACCATCAGCCGCGATCAAACCTTGCGTGTGCAACGAGTGTCCGATCAAGAAGTGATCTTCGAGTCGCCTTCGACCGGACGCACGATTCGGCAAGTAGCCGTGAGTGATCGGACCGTCGTCACGTCTCGGGGCCCCGATGGCACTCACGACGAGAACGAGCAGATCATCGTCCACGACATTGCAACCGGGAAAGTCACGGCCACGATCTCCGTTCCTCTCGCCGGTGCAATCGCAATCAGTCTTGACGGCCAACACGTTGCCTTCGCGTGCTCCAAAGGCGATGGAAACTGGACCAACTCCGTTCGCTACCACAGCATGGAAACCGACCGCACGGTTGCATTACCACTTCCGCCGCAGAACAGTCGCAGTCAATCAAACATCTCGGCGATGGAATTTCGTGAAGATGGTCTTCAGCTTGCCGTGGCTTGGGAAAACGGATGGTTCGGGATCTACGATCTTCGCCATTCGCGTCCGTCAAAGTCCCCCCTCTTTCGACCCGCCGACATCGGCGTCACGGACTTCGCTTGGCATCCATCTGGAAAGCGATTGGCGGGCGTGAATCGCGAACTCGTGACGCTTTGGAATTCAGAGGGTGAAACACTGCTCGAACTTCGTGGTCGTCCGCGGTCGTCGGACATGCCCTTCGACGCCACGGTTACGTTCAGCCCCGACGGCTCCATGCTGGCCGCGACGCAGTGGGACAACAGCATCCGAATATGGAAATCCACCGATTCACCGCTTTCCGACGTTGACCGGGAAGGACTGTCGCTCCCCGCCCCCTCCGACCCCACGTTCATGCGAATGCCGCGTGAAGCTTCTTCGCTACGGGCCATCAACAAAGCGATTGAAGCAGAACCGGAGAATCCGTGGAACATCGCGGCTCGTGGACTCCATGGAAGCCGACTGAGAGGCGCCAACGACACGCGTTCGGATTACGTCGCTGCGAAGAGAATGCTCGCAGGCGGCGAACCCTGCCTGTTTCTGCACGGTGACGCGTTCATCGAAGCCCCCTCGCTGCCGCTGCATCAGTTCGGCGGGCATACGCTGGAAGCTTGGGTCAAACACTGGAACTATCGACAACCCGGTCAAGTGTACGGCGTCATCGCGTGCCAATACCCACGTTTGCCTCGTGACTACTTTACGATGCAAACATTCGCGAGAAGCGAGGCCTACGACCGGTTCGGGCTCTATTGGCTTCGCCCGACGGCTGTTTACCGTGATGTCAGGAATGCCTGGTCGCATATCGCGGTCTGTTTCAAGACCGACGGTCGGCTTTACTTCTTAAATGGGAAACAGATCGCCAAAGCAAGTACGCCCATCCCGTTTCCCGAAGAGATGAGTTCGTTTCTCATCGGCGCGACTCCGCTGCATGATCCCCAAGTTCAAGGGCGCGGGCTGATCCGCTCGATCCGAATCTCCGAAGGCGTCCGGTACGAGGACGGTGCCGAGTTCACACCTGACGAACAGCTACTGCCCGACGAGAACACGCTCTTGCAATTTGACTTTACGATCGATGATGGGCTCAGCGGTTCGGACCCAGCGCTCATCCGCGATCGGTCCGGTAACAGACGCGATGGAAAGATCAAACATGCTTGGTGGTTTTCTGAGCGAACGAAAGAATGACGCGAACAGGCTTTGGTCCAACGTTAAGAGTTGCCGCATGCCACGCCACGCAAAAACACGAACCGACGAGTGACTGACTCGCCACTAACTCCCTCACCGTTACACCCATGGACGATCACCACGAACCTGAGCGCGAGGGTCCCATCAGCACGCAACTGGAAGAACACCGCGAGCGTCTGAGACGACTGATCGACCTGCGCCTCGATGACCGAGTGCGTGGCCGAGTGGACGCATCCGATGTGATCCAAGAAACACAGATCGAAGCCTTGAGTCGGGCGGAGGAATTCGAACAACGACGCGAAGTCCCGTTGTTCGTTTGGCTTCGCTTCTTGGCGCTCCAGAAGGTGTCTCAGCTCCATCGACATCATCTTGGCACGCAAGCTCGCGACGCCAATCGCGAAGTCTCGATCTTTCGACGTGCGATGCCGTCGGCGACGTCGGCCGCGCTGGCAGCCCAACTCGTCGGAAAACTCACCACCGCCAGCCAAGCCGCTGAGCGAGCGGAAATGAAGGCACGCGTCGAAGTCGCTCTTGGCGAAATGACGGTCACGGACCAGGAAGTACTCACCTTGCTGCACTTCGAGCAGCTAACATACCGCGAAGCGGCGGCCGTCTTGGAAATCAGTGAAAAAGCCCTTGGCGGCCGCTATGTCCGAGCACTTTCCCGCCTCAAACGTTCGCTCGCCAACCCATGCAACGAACCTCCATAAAGATCGCGACGCTGCTCAGCACGGTCGTGATGATCCTGCACGCCACTTCCGATCCCGTCCTCGCGAACAATG
>JBCBLJ010000638.1:0-5033 GCA_038520195.1 Planctomycetota bacterium | reverse complement strand
GGGGTAAGCGCCACGGACGTCTTTATCATGCCACGCGGCACCACGATCGTCGAACTCGACGCGGCCGCCACCTGGCTTCGACCGTGGGTCGATTCGGCGGTTTCCATACCATCGGATCTGCATCCGGTCACAGTAGTGGAAGCCCACCGAATCGACCCACGGTCGAAGCCAGGTGGCGGCCGCGTCGAGTTCGACGATCGTGGTGCCGCGTGGCATGATAAAGACGTCCGTGGCGCTTACCCCCAGTGAGCCGGCGACCTGAACGACTTCGCCAAACTGCGCTGAATCGCCGACGACGAACTTGAGTTGGAAGTCTCTTGCGGCGTCGATCAGCTGACGCATGATCTCGATCGGCATGCGGCGCTGCTCGTGAAGCCGACTCCAGCGTGGATGCGCCACCGCGTCCGGCGTACTGTCGGACAATTTTGGACTCAGTGAGAGCAGGTCGCAGGGCGTCGGCTTGGAAAGTGTGCCGGCGGTCTCGATGGTCACATGTCGATTGTCCGATTGAAACGCAGCGACAAGCGTTTCAAAATTCGCGGACAACAGCGGTTCGCCGCCGGTGATCACGACATGCTCGAGCCCGCTGGCGGAAGCCGCATCCACAAGCTTATCAATGGCGACCGATTCGCCGCTTGGTTTCCACGAGGCGTAGGGCGTGTCACAGAACCAACAACGGAGGTTGCAGCCACTCGCGCGAATGAAATAGCTCTCCGTTCCGGTCAGCTTGCCCTCGCCCTGACGGCTACGAAAGGTCTCGCTGACAAAGATCGAGCCGTTAGCCGGCGATCGCGAACCGTTGTTGTCGGGCGTCACTTTCGGGTGTGAGGGAGACGGTCCCCTGGTGATTTCGGAAGGGCCGTGCGACACTTTCGGTTTTCCAGAGGGAGACAATCTACGTTGAACGAATCAGTCGACTTTCGCGGGCTACTCGAGGTTTTCGAGAATCCCAGCCCGTCACGCAATTTCACGATCACGCACCATTGCCCGGAGTTCACGTCCGTCTGTCCGAAAACGGGGCAACCGGACTATGGCAAGATTATCTTCACCTATGTGCCGGATAAGGTTTGCGTTGAACTGAAGAGCTTGAAGTTTTACCTGCAGAGCTACCGCAACGAGGGCATCTTCTACGAAGCCGTTACCAACCGCATCATGGACGACTTTCTTGCCGTTGTACAGCCTCGGTCCGCGACGGTGGAAAGCCAATGGACCCCGCGTGGCGGGTTGAACAGTAACATCTTGGTGCAATACCCCGATCCTTCCGTTTCCTCCCTTCCCTGATCCAACTGACAAACATGTCCGAGTCGATCCCCGTCATTCTTTCCGGTTTCGCCGACGAGTCAGCCAACGAAAAGCTTGCCGTCCAGCAATACACGGCCTTCGCCGCGCTTGGTTTGCGGTACTACTCCATTCGCTTCATCGATGCCGGCGAGGGCATCAAGAACGTGATGTTGCTGAACGATGCCGAGATCCAGCATTTGGTCAGGATGCAGGGAGACTACGGATTGCAGGTCAGCAGCGTCGGCTCGCCGATCGGCAAGGTCAAGCTGCGCGACGTCGACGACGGAACAGCAAACAAGTTCATCCCATTCGAACAGTACTTGGCCCAGGACGTCGCCACCGCGTGTGACCGAGCCGAAGCGTTCGGGGCCAAGCTGATTCGGGGCTTTGCGTTCTACCATCCCAAAGGCACTCCGCCGGAAGATCACATCGACCAGGTCGCTGACCAACTCGGTCAAATCGCGGAACTCTGTGACAAACGTGGGCTCACATTTGGCTTGGAAGTCGAAGCGAATTTGGTGGGGCAAACCGGGCAACTGCTGCAGCAGATCGCCGAGAAAGTGAACCATCCCGCGATGTTGACCATCTTTGACGGCGCGAACATTGTCACGCAGGGCTTCACGCCCGATGAGACGTTTGGTGAGTACGTCGCGATGAAGCCCAGCATGGGTTGGTTACACATCAAAGATTATCACGACCCTTCGCCGACTGGTCGCATCACGCATGTTGATGAAGCGAGCCTCGCGAACTTTGTTCCGGCCGACTGCGGCGACTGCGGACACGAAGCGATCTTGCGCGACTTGAAGTCCTTCCTTCCCGAACTCCATCGGCGCATGACCGCGCGCGGTGCCGACGGCGTCTTCTTGGACTTGGAGCCTCACGTGAAAGGAGGCGGCCAGTTCGGAGGCTTCAGCGGGCCCGATGGATTCGGCGTCGCGTTACGAGGGCTCTGCCGAGTCTTGGACTACGTCGGTATCCCATATGGAATCCGTGACTTCGCCGACATTGAAGCATCCAAAGCGGCCGAAGTCTAAGACGTCAGCTTCGTACGTCGAGCATTCGGGGTCAAAGCCGGGGCGGACGGCCTGGATCGTCGATCTGCCGAGACGCTGATCAGTGCGGTTGGCGAATCACGTTATCGGTGTGTCTCCGCGTCACGTGCGCTCGCGGTTGCGTGCCCGTGACAAAGGGATTACTGATCACCCGGGGACCTTCGAAGGCGGGCTTCATCAGATGGATGTAGGCGGAATCGACCTTTTGCGAGGGATGTTCAACCTGCGGAGCCGCTGCCTGGACGGCGGTCGGAGCCGGTTTCGGCCTTGAGCGCGCGACACTCAATCGCCGGGGGCGCGCTCGACTCGACTGGTCCAACAGCAACTCGTTGGCATCAACATCGCTCGGCGACGTGACGGCTTCCGCGTCCGCGTCGGTATTAGCCGGTTCGATCGTCATTGGGGGCGACGCGTATTCGGGTGGCGGGACGGATTCCGGACTCGGTGGAGCAGGTAATTCGCCGGGCAGCGGCCGAAAGTCGGGTGCCATCGACGGGAGTTCGCGGCGGCTTTGATCGATCGAGGGTTGGGTCAGAGTCGGTGGCGCGATGGACGGCGATGTGACTGCAGAGTGATCGTGAGCGCTCACCGTCGGCGCGCCGAGGAATTCGATTTCGCCGCCAAAGACGGCGGCGTCGTGGGACGTGTCGTCACAACCGCCGTCGCAGTCGCTGAGGGAAGCGACCTTCGAATCGCACGTGCCGTCGAGACAAAGTGCCGTCGATGGAGGATAGACGTTTTCACACGCCGCCCAGCGACTCTTCTGGACCACGAACTGATCGTAGTAGCTTTGTGGTGCGAGGTCCGCACCGGGGCGGTGGCCGCCATCGCGACAGGCGTGGTAACCGTCTCCCCAACCGACTCCGAATTGCCGACCGAGCCGCTGAAGCGAGAGCGGCTTGCCAGCGTCGGCCGTTCCCAGCGAGCCGATGGCGATCGCGATCGCGAGGCTCGCTTGGGTGATTCGAAGCAGATGGTTTCGAGGGACGCCGGGGCGCGATTGGGTCGAACGAAGCATCAACGTGTCATCCATGACGGGCGTGAGTGGCTAGCGCGGGAGACTCCGCGAGACTCCACGCTTTTTCGTTCGGCCGCTGCTCGCGGTTCAATCGGTTCGAGGGACGCGGGAGGCGGAGAATCCCTGAGAGCGGTGTCGTCCTGTAGCGGTCGTAACGGCAGTGGAAGGGTTTTCGGTCAGGAAACGGCAGGCGACAACGGGAATTTTGCGACAACGAAGCGATGGTCCCGTCTGGTCGACGTACGTTTTGCCGTGAAACACCGAGACCAGCGATTCAGACAGAGCTTGGACAGATGGCACAACGACAGAGTTTTCTGATTGACCCCAAAGTTCAGTGGGCACTCACGCGTCGCATCCTGATGCACTGGGCGTGTTTGCTGGTCGGGCTCGTCGTCTTGAGCACCGTCGTCGCCGTTCTGTTTCGGCCCGATGTCACGAGCCTCTCTGCGCTTGTGAGGGATTCGTTTTCAATGCAGGCTCCACTGCTGCTGATGATGTTCACGCTGATCCCGCTGTTCTTGCGGGACATCGTCAAGCTGAGCAATCGATTTGTGGGGCCGATGATCCGTTTGCGGTCCGTCCTATCCGACCTCGCCGACGGGGGAGAGGGGCGATCGATCTCGTTTCGGCCGGGAGACTATTGGCACGAGGCGGCTCGCGACTTTAACCGCTTTTATCAGCGGCACAAGGATCTGCAGCAGCGATGTGAAGACCTGGAACAGGAGGTTCAGAGGCTGCGGGGCGAGGGAGCGACCGCCAAGTAGCGGCGGGCCCGGTTTTGGCTTCGGCGGACGATCATTTTTTGCCGGATTCGCCGGAAACCCTCGGGTTCGGGGGCAAGTTCGTCTACGCAGCACTTGGTCGGCGCGCAATAATGGGTGATCATTTTCGTTCACCCGCGTGAGTACTCCGATGCAGACTTCTTTGCCGCGTTCACTGTCGATGGTGTTCGGCGCCACGATTCTTCTAGGTGTGATCCTTGCCTCGCCCGTTTCCGGCTGGTGCCAAGAACCTGCCGAGCAGACGGATACGCCGGAGCTCGATCTGGGAGCGGAGTCGTCAGAGGATCCGGGACAAACGGATTTGGACGAAGCCGCGGTGCTTCGTTTCGACGCTAAAACACCCCGTGAGCTTCAGGCCGTCGAGCGACTCCTGCAATCATCCATCAAGAAGGGATTGACGGGGGAAAACGAATCGTTTGCCAAAAAAATGCTCGGCTCAGTGCTGTTGCAGAAGAGTCAACAGATTGTTGGCGTGATGGCGCAGACGCAAGGACAGGGAAACCAATCGTTTGTGCTTCGTGATGAAGCTCTCAAAACGCTCGAACAGGCGGTCGCTAACGACCCGGAATTGGTGGAGGGCTATCTGCTGATCGCGCGGCTGAACATGCTCCCAGGCGGTGACAAGGAGTCGATCACCGATGCGACGTCGAAGGCGATCGAGATCCTCGATGACGATCCCGTCGAACGAAGCGCCGCGTTGGTTTTGCGGGCGCTAACCTACGGAGTCGGCGACGAAGACAAGCGGATGGCGGACTTGGATGCGGCGGTCAAAGACGACCCGAAAAACCTCGAGGCATTGCGTGCTCGCGCGGCGCTGCGTCTTCAGAACGAAGACGTCACCGGAGCGATCTCCGACATGGAACTCGTGCTCGCGGAAGATCCGACAAACCAGCAGGTGGC
>JBCBLJ010000585.1:0-5435 GCA_038520195.1 Planctomycetota bacterium | reverse complement strand
CGGAGATCCCAGAACGTCGGCGGCAGCGTCTCTGAGCCGGCATCCTTGTCACCGCCGCCGGTCGACTCGGCAGTGGATTCAGCGGGAGTGGATTCAGGGGCATCGTCTTCGGCGGTGGGTGTCGCCGTAGGAGTGGCTTCGTCTGCGGTCGTCGGGACATCCTTTTGGCGAGAGTCTCCGTCGGTCAATTGGTCGTCGCCTTGAAATGCGACGAGACGTATCGGTGGCAAGCTCGATCGATTTGCGGTCTCGGAGGTGCTGCCGTCCTCGTCGCCATCTTCGCCGGAAGTGGTGCCGTCGTCCTCGGCCGCCGGTGGTGGAGCTTTGGCGATCCAAGCATCTTTCAGCGCATCACCGGCCGCGAGCGTGTCGACGACGCCCTCGCCGCCCCGCATCACGACCAACTTCGGGGTCTCGGTGTTCTCTCGCATGGGTAATCGTTTGTATCGACCGGCGATGAACGTGCAGACCTCGTCGAGCGAAAGTTCGCGGTCTTCGTCGAAGTCGGCTTCACCATCGAGAGCCGCGAGCAGCGTTTCGGTCGAGATCGGCAAGCCGTTGCGAAAGTCCCAGCCGGTGCTTTGCATGGGGCCGCGCGTGACGATGACCCAAATCCGTCCCGGGGCATCACCCTTAAGTTCACTCACTGTTTTGGCGAGCGCTTCGATCGCATCATCATTCCACTGGTTCAGTGACGGGTGTGCCGAAAGCGGCTCAACGTCCAGGACCACCAGTCGCGTGCCCTCGAAGGACTCCGGCATCGAGTTGGCGAGCGGCGTCAGGACATCACTCAGCGGCAGCAGGCCGCGATTCGCGGTGCCGTCGGGGCGAGTCGACAGATCGCTGCAGGCCAGGCAGGGTTCGTCGTCTTCATTGCGCAAAAGGTAGCCGCGCAGGATGAATAACGCCGTGTCATCGCGATCCTGAAGCGTCGCGGAGATCTCCTTGCTGGACCCGAGGGCACGACGCACGGTCGCGGCGTCACCGGAGAATATTTTCGCCCCGAGTTGTTCACTGAGCTCTTCCGTCGCCGAGGCCGCGAACAGGGGTGGCGCGATCACGTCGAGGTCATAAGAACTCGACACGACGAACGCGACCATCCGCGGGCGCGCCCGCGGACGGAGGATCCAGAACGCAAAAAACAGCAACAGCGCGACCGCGAGCGCTGTCAGGATTGCTTTAGAAGCTTTGCGTTTTCCCGCGTCGCTGCCTCCGCTGCGACGCCACGATTGTCGTTCGCCGAATTTGCTGGAAACACTCATGGGAACTCGTTGGAACCGCGTGCCGTTGAGATCATCCAACGAGTTTACCCCGTGTGACGGGCGGGAAACACCTGATAGAATCCGCTCCGATGCATGGCCGTGTTGCGGCGCAGCTCCAGGCGTTCAGGGCGCTTTCTGTTCCAAGGGCTAGATCGAATCGCAGATGCAAAACGAAAGCGTCGCATGGTTAGAAGGAATGTTTCTCCGGCCGCATCATATGCAGTCGGCGGAGCGCAGCATCGAAGAGAACGCGCGTCAGCAGGTGGCTCTCGGCCAGGGATACAGTTACGGATTGAGGCACATCAGTTTCAGTCGGGACGCCATCGCCAACGGTCAGTTTGAACTGAGTGAATGCCAGGCAAGGCTGCGAGACGGCACCGTGATCTGGATCGACTCCTCGAGTCAGCCCGATCGCGTCGAGCTGGGCAAGTCGGGCAAGGTGTCGCGCGACTTGGCGGATTCCTTCGACCAGATGGAGTCGATCGATGTGTTCTTGGCCGTGCCGAAGCTTCGGCTGGGTCGCGCCAACACATTGGCCGAGAGTGGCGGGCAGCACCGATTCATCCGCCGTGAGGCCAGCGTGCCCGATGAGAACGCCGGCGCGAACGACCAAGAGATTTCGATGCGGAGTCTGAACGTTCAGCTATTGCTCGGCACGGACAACTTGGCGGGCTACGAGACACTGCCGATCGCGCGGATCAAGCGTTCCGGTGCCGCCGAGGCGGCGCCCCAGTTGGACGCGGATTACATTCCGCCGGTGCTGGGTTGTGACGCTTGGCCGGAACTGGCGCGAGATTATGTTCGCGCCGTCTACGACATCATCGGGCAAAAAATCGACGTGCTCAGCTCACAGGTGATCACTCGCGGCATCATGCAGGGTGCCCCCGAGGCGGGCGACATCAACCGACTGATGATGCTGATGGCGCTGAACACCGGCTATGCGACGCTTCGATCCTTGGCGTTCGCGCAAGGCGTCCATCCGTTGACCGCCTACACAGCGCTCTGTCAGATCGTCGGATCACTCTCGCTGTTTCGTTCGGATCGGCGGCCCGGCGAGATCCCGCTTTACGATCACGATGACTTGGCGAGAATCTTTCAGTGGGTCCGCGAGGAAATCCGTTCGCTGATCACCGAAGTCCAAGAATACAAATTCGAGCGCCGCGACTTTGTCGGTGCCGGACGCGGTCAAGAAGTGACGCTCGATCAGCAGTGGATGGGTCAGGGCTGGGAGTGGTACATCGGTGTCCAACACGAACGCATCACCTCCAAACAGTGCCGTGACTTTTTGGTTCCGGGCCGGTTGGATTGGAAGCTGGGTAAGAGTGAGAAGGTGGACTTCATGTTCCGGTACCGTGCGCCGGGGTTGTCGATCACCGAGACAAAACCGCCTCGAGCCCTGCCGCAGGGTGACAACTGGCTCTTTTACAGCGTGAATCGATCCGGGCCCGCGTGGGAAGATCTTCGCAGCGACGATTCACCGAGGTTGGGCGTTCGCTTTAAAGAGGAGCTGATCGCCAACTTGGATGCCTTGCAAGGCAAGAAAGAATTACAGATCAACGTGGATGGCGTGGAAGGAACGCTGCGGCTGAGTCTGTTCGCGGTGCCCGAATCCGAATGACCGAACTTTGAGACACGCACTTCATGTCGCCCGAATTCGCTGCCGCCGTCGATCCCGTCTTTCTGTATGTCTCCTCCGTCGTCGACAAGATTCAGGAGAACAAGGCACCGCAGGCGGAAGAGGTGAGCGATCAGGTCCGGGGATTGTTGGACAACGCCGAGAACAGGCTTGCGAAGCGGACCGACTGGGAGCTCGCCAAATACGCGTTGGTCGCTTGGGTCGATGATCTCCTGATTGAAGCCGCGTGGGCGGGCAGTCAATGGTGGGAGCAGAATCGATTGGAGTTTCAGATCTTCAAGACGGCTGAGGCGTTTACGAATTTCTACTTGCAAAGTCAAAAGGCCAACGAGCTGCCTCAGAAGGATGCATTGGAGGTTTTCTATCTCTGCGTCGTGCTCGGATTTCGAGGTTTGTATGGTGATCCGGAGGCGACGTCGCACGCCGATCACTTCGGTTTGCCACCGTCGTTGGAGGCTTGGGCGTCGCGGACGGGGACCGCGATTCAATTGGGACAGGGTCGCCCTCCGTTGTTGGAGCAGGGTCGACCCGGTGGAGGCGCGCCGCCTCTGGAGGGAAAGTATTTGTTGATCAGCTCGGTGATCTGCTGCCTGTTGCTGGCGGCGATCACAGCTGGCTTGGCCAAGATGGTGTTCTTCGACTAGAAACGTGATCGATCGGAATTCTCGCGAATCCCACTACTTCGGAGTGTCTCAGTGGCCAGATGCCACCTAGCGCTTGTCGGAGTGGAATTCGCCAGAAGTCCTCGGTTTTTGACCCGATCCATTGGGTCGGCCCCCGTTGCCGGCGGGGGTTTTCGAGGGAGTTGGGGGATTTATTCGAAAGGTGGTCAGGAATTTGAGAGTTCTTTGATCGCCGGTCTTCGGGGACGACGCATGATGTGTTCGACTTCCCCGGATCGCGTTGGATGAGGAAAGCAACATGGGTAGCGCAATTCGAAGTTTCATCGACGCGGTTTTGTATCCGTTTCGACTGTTGGCTCGAATACCCAGCAGCGTAATCAGTTCGCCCGGTCGGATCATGGGGCTTTCGCTTCAGTCACGGGCGGCAGGGCTTCTGTTCTTGGGGCTATTGACCATCGCGACGGTTTGGGCGGTGCTGATGGCTCTGGACAGCGAGGTCAACTTTTGGCCGTTCTTCTGGGGCGAGTTCATCTGGATCCTCGTGCTCGTGTTCGCCATCCCGATCGTGGTTTGGTTCGCGCTGAAGCTTTGGCTCGAGGGCGAGCCTTCGGACTTTCCCGACATCGATCGCGCCTGGGAAGCCGCGACCAAGGAGATGGCGGAGCAGTCGATCTTTCCTGAAGAGACGCCGATTTTCTTGGTGGTCGGGCCGGGATCGATCGAGTCGGTCAACTCCTTTATGTCGACGGCCAGCCCCGTGCCGTTTCCGGTTCGTTCGCCCAAGGGGCCGGCACCGATCCATGTGTTTGCCAATCAGCAGGCGATCTACATTTGTTGTACCGAATCGTCTCAGCTCGGACTGTTGCAGGGAATGCCGAGGGACTCGACGATCGTGCCGGACCAGCCGATTGGCGCCCCCGGTGGCTGGTCGGCGCATCAAACGATGGACGTCAGCGCGATGGGCCAAGGGTCACCGGCTCAGCCACCGATCCCGGCGGCGGCGGCGAATCCGACCGCGTTTTCCGACGATGTGCGTAGCACGCTCGCCAACATGGGCGCCGGACAGGCGGTGCCGAATCAGGTCGCCAGTGCAGACATGCGCGGGACGATGTTGGTCGGAGACCCCGGCGGCGGCGTTCAACAGCCGATGAAGCCACAAGGCGGTGGCATTGTTCGCGGAAACCTCTCGCCGACGCAGGCCGCGATGGCGACCGCCAAACTCGCGCATCTTTGCCGCCTGGTGCGTCGTCTCCGCGAGCCTCTTTGCGCGATCAATGGCGTGATCGTTTCGACGCCCTTCAAGTTTTTGGCGGACGGTTCGGACGACGCCGTCAACCAGATTCAGGTGGCGCTCAAGGCTGATTTGGCTGCCATCCGCGGCGTGCTCCGTTTGCGCTGCAGCGTTACCCACGTCGTCGATTCGATGGAAGCCGAGACCGGTTTTCGGGAACTGATGCGGCGGGTCGGCGCGGAGCGTTCGCTGGCGCAGCGTTTCGGCAAAGGCATCGGTCTGTGGAATCCGCCGACCAAGGACAAGCTCGACGCCGTGGTGCGGCACGCCTGCGGGGCATTCGAGGATTGGTCGTATCTTTTATTCCGCGAGGAAGCTGGGTTGACCAAGACAGGCAATCGACACTTGTACTCCTTGTTGTGTCGAATTCGGGCAACCTTTCAACCGCGGCTCAACCACCTCATTCAATCCGTTTATTCTATGAGTCAGGCGGGCAGCAATGCGAGCGACCGCGAACCGCTCCTGTTCAGTGGTTGCTATTTCGTTGCCAGCGGGCCCACTCCCGACCGGCAGGCGTTTTTGGCGAGCGTGTTCAAGAAGGCGACCCAGGAGGAAGAGGAACTGGAGTGGGGTAGCGAGGCATTGGCGGAGGAAGAGCGAATGCAGACGGGAGTCCGGGTGTT
>JBCBLJ010000598.1:0-5334 GCA_038520195.1 Planctomycetota bacterium | reverse complement strand
CAGACGGTTTACGCGGAGCTTTGGCAGGGGCTGATGCAATGGCTCATCTCGCAGCAAGACTTGCTTCCGGGACAAGCCTTGGCACTACGATCAGACCGTTTGATGTACGTCAACGGAAACTCGGTGACGGCCTCGATCGTTGCCGCGAACAGCGATCGGCAAACGGTTCCCGATGTCCTGCTCCGACTTGAAGGAGACGACCTTCCGCGGCGGGTCTCTCCGGTCCCAAGTCGCGAGACCGAAGGCCTTTTCCGTGTCGACTTTGGACTTCTCGATGCGGGGCACTACACCGCTTCGATTGAAGGGCTGGATCCGGTTGAACCCGGGGCGGTGACGGAGTTTGACGTTCGTGATCCATGGTTTGAGCGTCTCGACGTTGACGCTCGTCCGGGGCTGATGCGGCAGATCGCGCAGCGAAGTGGCGGCGAGATGGTGCGTCCGGAAAACATTCAAACCATTGCGGATTCGTTCACCGAGTTTCTTGATGACAGCCAGGCCGAAAAGTTCAAACACACGACACTGTGGGATCGTCCCTGGGTGCTATTCTGCACGTTGGGATTGTGGGGAATCAGTTGGGCTTTTCGCCGCAATAGTGGTTTGGTTTGATAGATTAGAGAGGCACCGACGCCGGAAACGTTAGAGATGGAACAGTCATGAGCCAACGACAGTCCTATGAGACACCATTTGATGTTTCGCTCGTGCCGCTTCGGCGTCGCGCGATCTGGGTCAGTGGATTGGTGGCGTTGGCTGCGGCCTGTCTCGTCGTACTGTGTTCACTCGTCATCAGCGCTT
The DNA here is from genome assembly GCA_038520195.1 of Planctomycetota bacterium. Taxonomy (GTDB): domain Bacteria; phylum Planctomycetota; class Planctomycetia; order Pirellulales; family Pirellulaceae; genus Stieleria. Next base: position 4,542 of record JBCBLJ010000598.1, on the reverse strand, counting down.
GGGTGGACTTAACAGTTCCATTGCCCGCCGGCATTCGTCGCTGGATGCTGCCGCTTTCGTTGTTCTCTGGCGCGATCGCCGGCTATGCATGGTGGTATCGCCAACGCTCGAATCGCCGGGATGCGGAGTTGGTTCGGCAGGTCGACCAAGCGGGCGAAGCACGTGGCGAGGTGATGGCCGGCTACGATCTGGAAACGTCCTCGGCGGAGGATGCGCCCGAAGGCGGGCTGCGGGCACAAGCCGCGGATCGCTTCACGGCATCGCTGTCGGCGATGGCCCGCGATCATGCACAGACGAAATGCGAAGACGCGAAGCCAGCCGACGTCCTTCCAAACGACGCGGCCCGCAGATGGTGGCGTTTATTGGGCATCGTCGTTGGAGTGTTGTTGCTGTTTGCAATTGTCATGCCATCGCTTTCGATGACCCAGGCCGGCCGGATCTTGCTTCCGTCGGACTCGCAACTGCCGTACAGCCCGACAACGATCCGAGTGGAACCCGGCGACACCGAAGTCTTGTTCGGAGAAAACCTCGAGGTTCTTGCCAGCACCGAGGGTCCGGCTTTATCACAAGTCGAGCTTGTGCTCGCATTCGATGACGGGACCGTCGAGTCTTTGCCAATGCTCGATGATGGCGAAGAGCGGTTTCGAACTTACCTGACTCGGATCACTGAATCGGCGGATTATCACGTCGCGGGTGAAGGCACTCGATCGCGATCGCACCGTCTCGAGGTTCGGATGACACCTCAGTTCGGCGACATCAATTGTCGTGTGACACCGCCGGCGTACACCAACCAGTCGCCATCGATTGGTCTCATTCCACGCAACGGCGTGGAAGGCTTGGCGGGCACGAGCGTCGCGTTGCAAATCGAAAGCAACCGACCGCTCGCAACGAGTCGATTGTCAGTTTTCTGGGACGGCGGAAAAGAAGAGCAAGTCGATTTACAACCGATACAAACGCCGGAAGAACCCTCCGGAATCGACGACGCGCTCGGCGCATTCGCAAAATACGATGTCGAGCCTGGTAACGTGGTCGTCGGTGAATTTGAGATTGTCGACTCGGGGCGCTTCGAGATTCACTTGAAGGACGTCGACGGAATCTCGAGTAGCCAGCCATACGAAGGCGAGATCCGAGTTTTGAAGGACCGCAGCCCCGTTGTGCGGTTGCTTGAGCCGAAGCCGATTTCATTGGCGACTCCCGATGTCGCCCTTCCGATTGTTGTCGCGGCGGAAGATGACTTTGGCCTCTCGTCAATTCGTCTTTATCGCGGTTTGAATCAGTCACCACCGACCGCCGTGGACTTGGCGTTTGACCTATCCAGTCCGCAAGCAAGGGCCAAGACGCGATTGCCCCTCTCGGAGTATGGGCTTCAGCCTGGCGACGAGATCACGTTGTTCGCACGCGTGGAAGACAACGACCCCAGCGGGGCCAAAGGTGCCGAGAGCGAGATCGCGACGGTGCGAATTATTTCCAGGGAACAGCTCGCGAAAATGCAGCTGCAGCGGCGCGGCGCCGAAGCGCTCGTCAGCAAGCAACGTCGGGTGCAACGACTAATCGATTCGCTGCGCGAAGAACTTGAGCAAGCCGCTGAAGAGGGGCAGTCTGGCGAGCAGGAGTCTGGGCAGGAAGACTCGAAGCCGGGGCAGCGAAACAGCAACCTTGCGGAGTCGCTCCGCGACGCGAGAAAGGCGGCCAAGGAAGCGGCCGACGGGATGCGGGAGATGAGCCGCCAGGAGTTACCCGTTGACGTCGATCGCGAAATGAATGAGTGGCTCAAGGAAATGGCGAAGGAGATGGACGAGGTTGCCAAACGACTCGAAGAGCTTCAGAAGAAGGCGGGTTCGCCCGGAGGGCTGTCGGAAGAAGACAAGAAAGAACTCCAGGAATTGATGGATCAGGTACAGAAGCAACGAGACAAGCATGATCAACAGATGATGCAACCGACCAGTGATCTGTCCAAGATTCTACCGCTGGCGATGGATCAACAAAAGTTCGTTGCGTTGGTAACGCGTCAACGTTCGTTGGCGACGCGAATGAATGCGCTCCAAGAGGAAGCGGCGGATTCACCCGATGTGGCTCGACGTACCGAGCAACTGCGCAAGGAACAGCAACAACTGCAGATATCGCTCGACGAATTGCTGGATGAAATTGAATCGCACGTCAATGCACTACCGAATGATCCCGACTTGGACGAGTTGATCGAGACCGCGACGAAGTTCGTGCAGGAGGTTCGTCAGAGCCAAGCGGATGAGGAGATGCTTGAGACACAGATGCGATTATTGGATGATCGATTCCCCGAAGCGGCATCGCATTGTGACAAAGCGGCTGAAATCCTCGAGAGCTTTGTTTCCCAGTGCAACAGCATGGGGCAAAAAGCCTGCAAGAACTGCAAAGCAAAGTTCAATCCGTCCAATGGGTGTCCCAATCCTGGAAACTCCATCAGCCAATTACTTTCTCAAATGGGAATGGGACAAGGCACCCCAGGGTCTCAACCTGGAATGGGACCGGGCAACGCTCCCGGCGGAGGCTACTCGATGCGGCAGGCGACGCGCGAAAACATTGGAGTTTACGGCGGTCTCCCGATGCAGCAATCGCAGCCGCGTCGAGGAAAAAGTGATTCCGACCAAAGCGGCGGTGTCGCTTCCTATCGCACCGGTGGAAAAAACGATGGGGGTGACGGCTCAAGCCAGGACACAGCGTCGGTCGGCGCAAGTGGCGATGGTGTCGGGTCGATTCCGACTCGCTACCGCGGAACCGTCTCTGACTATTTCCGAACGATTGCCGAAGAACTCGGAGAACAAGAATGATTCCGTCCGTTCGAAAAGCCTGCGTGCTCGCCGTTGTCGGGTGGCTCTGTTTCGTTGTCAACACGCACTCGCTTTCTGCCGAAGAGAACCGATCGAGTGGAGAGTCCTCCGGTGTCGGCGGTGAATCGCGGAGTGTGGTGCAAGTGGCCCAGTTGGTTTACGCGGGCGACAAGAGTAGCGAGTGCTTTAGCGATCACTTCTTATTGAAGGCGGAGAAAGACACCGCTTTAACGACCAGTCGTCGATTTCATACCGTCAAGTTGGCTTCGCAGGAGATTTACCAGTTTCCTTTGGTCATTATGACCGGCGAAGGCGAATTTTCGTTGACCGAGGAGGAACGCAAGAACCTGCGTCAGTTTGTTGAGAAGGGTGGTTTTCTGCTGGCCAGCGCGGGATGCTCCTCGACCGAATGGAACCAGAGTTTTCGTCGCGAGATGACCAAGGTCTTTGCCGACGCGCCACTGGAACCACTTTCGATGGAACACCTGATCTTCCACACGGTCTACGACATCTCGCGCCTTGAAGCGAAGAACGCAGATATCAAGCCGTTGGAAGGCATTCATCTCGGCGGTCGCTTGGGCGTTCTGTACAGCCAAGACGGGCTGAACGACACGTCGCATACCGAGGGTTGTTGTTGTTGCGGCGGCAATGAAATCACCAACAGCGAGATGGTGAACGTCAACATCCTCGTCTATTCGTTGATGCACTGATGAAGAACGGGCGACATGGCTCGCTTTGCCTGTTTCCACTGCTGCTGATGTGCGTGGGTTGCTTCGGCGGCAATTCGGAAACGAAGTTCAGCATGTTTGTCAGCGGCGATACTGCTGGGTGGATTACGCCATGCGGCTGCACGAGCAACCAGTCCGGCGGTCTGTCTCGCCGCGATACGTTGCTAACCGATCATCGCCAAAGGGGTGATGTGCTTGCGTTGGATGTCGGCGGAAACGTCTCCGGCGACTCGGCGTACGACTTGAGCAAGTTGCGGTTTATCGTGCGTGGTTTGAATGCGATGAGCTACGACGCGGTGAACCTGGGTGGGCCTGAATCGCAATTCAACGCTGAAGAAATTCGGGAAGTCTTTGCGGATGTCGACGCCCCATTGATCACGACCAACGTGACCGACCTCGCAGGGCGTCCTCTTGGCCGGAAGCACGTCGTGTTGGAGGCCGGCGGACGAAGCATCGGCGTTCTAGGCGTTGTGGAACCGGGACTCGTCGGGAAGGAACTGTTGGCTCTCGATCCGTCTTCGGCGATTCTGAACGAATTGCCACAGATCGAAGCGGACCTGATCATTGTTCTCGCCTACGCCGAGACGGGAGCGCTGCGTGAGTTGGCCAACACGCTACCCGAGGTCGACGCGGTAATTGGTGGACCGACAGGACAACTGATCACGCCGTCTCAAGTCGGTTCGGTTTGGGTGGCGAGTGCAACGAACAAGGGGAAGTTCATGTTGCGATGGGATGTGGGTTTGGCTCAGTCGGGTTCGACGTCATTGACCTCCCCAAGTGTCGTGGAGATCGACAGTTCCATTGAAATGGCGGGCCGGCAGCAGGATAATCTCGAGGCTTTTTATGTCTCTCTGGCGGATTCCGATTTTTCACCCGACGAAACGACGTTCGTGTCGAGCCGTCTGCGGCGATCGGGAGGAGATCGGATCGCTGGAAGCGCGGCATGTGAACAGTGCCACCAAGTGGACGATGCAGTTTGGCACGACTCAAAACACGTTCACGCTTGGGCT
>JBCBLJ010000645.1:0-4972 GCA_038520195.1 Planctomycetota bacterium | reverse complement strand
CCGGCGGCCAGCGTTCGCGCGATTCCCAGATAGCGCCAAAGAACCAAGACGATCGCCAGGAGGATTAAATTGCCGATCAACGCACCGATGATCGCGTTTAAGTTCGAGAAGTCGAGATTCGAGTTATTGCTGACCCGATTCGCCAGACGAGGCAACGCCTTGGCGAGCACGACGACCACGACGGTCGCAAATCCACCGGCACCGACGGTCGCCAACTGGGCACCGAATTTGTCGATCACACGTTTGACAAGGTGCTGACGAGGGACAAACAGCAAGCCAACGATCACGAGGCCAACCGGCGCATTGAAGAGGCTGACAACGAGGGCTGGCGGAAACTTGATCGCGAGCAAAAGCGGGAACACGTTCAGCAACAAGATCAACGCGATCCATCGATGGTTGTTGACCCATTGAAGCACGCTCGCGCCGATCGAAGAGGTACGCCTTCGGGCCGGCGCCGAACTTGCCATTGGTGCTGTTGGCGAATTCGGTAAACCGACGTCCAACTGACCAAGATCGAGCGGCCCCTCTGTCGCAGGCAATGCACTGTGTCCGAGGTCCAGCTGAGGTGAACCGGTAGCGAGCATACCAGCGGAGCGCGAAGCAGGAGCTGCACCGGGTTTTGATGAATCCGCGCTAGACTTTGACTGGGCCGCGCCGGACTTTGATGGAGCCACGCTGGGCTTTGGCTGCGAAGCGGGGATGCGGATTCGCGTCTCGCAGTGAGGGCAATTGGCGACGCTCTCCTTGGCCGACACCTTGACCGCGAGTTTCGCGCTGCAGCTCGGGCAGGTGACAGTCAATTGACGCAGCGGTCCGGTTGAAGGGTCCGGCGAGCGTTTCGTTTGCGGCGGCGTCGACTCCAATCCCGCGTCCGCGTTTGGCGACCGCGGAATCATCGAGAGTTGTTGGCAGGTGGGGCAACGTGCTTGCCGTCCCGCGGCCGCCCGATCGACGAGGAGCAACTGGTCGCAATGCGCGCACGGGACTTTGATCCGTTGACTCATTCCTGGTCCGCCTCGAGTCGTTGAAGAATCGTCGCACCACTCGGAGGTGCACGAACCTCAATTATACCCTTGGCGAACCAGGCCGAATCCAACCGCCAGGCGGTCAATGGTTCCGAGCGATCAATCCTCGTCTTCCATTTCCATCCACGGCTGCTGCCGGCCCTTGGTCCAAGGAATTCCAACGCCATCGACCGCTTCTTCGAATTCCTCCATTTCGTCACCGATGAGCTTGAGCAGATCACCCTCGATTTCGCTCCATTGCTCCGTCGCGATCTCCCACTGCTCCTTGGTTGTCTTGGTAGGACCGTGCGTTCCGCGAATCATGCCGAAGAAGGCACGTTGCAAACGCTGGTTGATGCCCGGTTCGATCATCACCCAGCGATCGTCCTTGGATTGATCGCCCGAAAGCATTCGTTCAAAAACCTCCAAACGATGCTGCAATTTCAGGGCGTCGGACAATAGCGCCGGCGTACCATTTGGGTGCGTCTTGATGGTCTCGATCAGGTCGGCGATCTGCTCCGTGCGTTCTGCCAATCGCTGGGACGCGGCAAAGGTTCGGTTCGCGAAACGCCCCATTTCTCGGATGGAATCGATGATCTCCTTGCGATCCTGCATTGGCAAGTTCGGTTCAACGATCGACTCGACTTCGAACGAGACGGGCTCGCCAAGTTTCGTCGCCTCGCCGCCTTCAAAACGATAGGCCTGAGCGGCGTACGTTCCCGGCGCGACCATCGGTCCGCCTCGCAGGTTGGGCCCGAGTCCTTCGTAGCGCATGTCCCAAGCGAATTCATGAATGCCCTTGGAAGTGGACAATTCCTTGCGGGCAACCACGGCTCCGGCCTCGTCCAGGATCTCGATGTAGTGTCGTGGCGGGACTTCGTCGTTTTCGGTCCTCAATTCATCAAAGCTGGGAATGGGAACGTCGCCACCTTCTTTGCGAACCTTCGCTTCCGCCTTCTTGCGCTTTTGCGTGAGCGACTCAAAGCCGTCGCGTACGTAATAACGAATGACGGCTCCGTACGAAGGGTTCTTGGCGTTGAAGATCGAGTCTCCCTCGAACCCTTTCACACCGCCACGCGGATCCTTCTGCACGTACCAGAAGGCTCGTCGGATCGGGAATACATGAAACGCCTTCTCCGAAAACAACTCGGGCGTTGCTTCGCGCAAAAGGCTGTAGTCGTCCAGCACCCAAAAGCTTCGACCAAAGGAAGCTCCGACGAGATCGTTCTCGCGCTTTTGAATCTCAAGATCACGAAAAGAGATCGTTGGCAAGCCAGCGCCAAGTTTAAACCAGCTTTCGCCGGCATCGAGCGTGCAGAAGATTCCGAACTCGGTTGCCAAGAAGAAGAGATCTTTGCGGACGTGATCCTGAACGATCCTCCAGCAGAGATGCTTCTCGGGCAAGTCACCGACCATCATCTCCCAAGTGCGGCCGCGGTCAGTGCTGCGAACGACATAGGGACTGTAATCGCCGGTCTTGTGATCATCGATGCAGGCGTACACGGTGTCAGGGTCATGCAAATCGGCCTTGATGTCGTTGACGAAGAAGTATTCAGGGATGCCGAAGATCTTGTCGACCTTGCGCCAATTCTCTCCGCCATCTTCCGAGATTTGAATGAGACCATCATCGGTCCCGACATAAAGCAAGCCTTCGACCAACGGCGACTCCGCGATCGAAGTGATGTTGGAGTGCTGACTCATCGCATACAAATCGTACGCGCCGTCGATGCTGTGAACACGACCCATTGTCGGCAGCTCATACCGGTTGCGATTCCGCGACAGATCGGGAGAAACCTTGACCCAGCTGTCGCCGCGGTCGTCGCTGCGATGTAGAAACTGCGACGCAAAGTAGAGTCGCTTGTGATCATGCGGACTGATCAGAATCGGCGAATCCCAATTGAAACGAAACGCCGCCTCGCCTTTGCCGGGCTGCGGCTGGATCATCACCGATTCACCGGTCTTGCGATCATATCGGCGCAGGAAACCCTGTTGTGACTCGCCGTAAATCGTATTCGGGTCTTCGTAGTCGATCGCCGTGTCGTGTCCATCGCCGCCGATGGTCTTGATCCAGTCCGCGTTGACGATGCCTTGCACGCTATCGGTTCGCGCCGGCCCGTACTGTGAGTTGTTGTCCTGCGTTCCGCCGGCGACGTTGTAAAACGGATAATCATTGTCAACGGACAGTTTGTAGAACTGCGTCAGCGGCAAGTTCTCGCAGAACTGCCATGTTTCGCAAAAGTCATAGCTTCGATAGACGCCGCCATCGCATCCGACGAGCAGGAAATCCTTGTCGGTCGGATGGAACGCGACTGCGTGGTTATCAACGTGCTTGTTGTCACCTTCGATGTTGACCCAAGTCTCGCCATCATCTTCACTTCTCATGAAGTAGTTGTTGGCTTGGTACAAGACGCCGTAACGATGCGGGTCTGCCCAGAGTTCCTGATAGTAGTGCGGCCCCGTTCCGCCGGAGACAAAGTCGTTCGTCTTCTCCCAGCTCGCGCCGAAATCAACGCTTCGCCAAAAGCCGCCTTCGCGGCCGGGGAGTTCGATCGTCGCGTAAACGACGTTCGACTTTTGCGGCGATACCTGAAGCGAGATTTTGCCCATGTCACCACCGGGCAGTCCATTGGTGAGTTCGGTCCAGGTCTCTCCGGCATCGGTTGACTTGTAGATGCCCGTTTCGGGCCCGCAGTTGATGATCGCCCAAACGTTGCGATGACGTTGATGAGTGGCCGCGTACATCACGTCGGGGTCGCGCGGATCGAAGACGACATCGGTGACGCCCGTGTAGCTGTCTTCGTTTTCGTCGATGCTTTTGCCGACACCGCCGGCCGACAAGACGTTCTTCCAGGTGTTGCCGCCGTCGGTCGACTTGAACAAGCCACGTTCGCCACCGGGTGACCACAGCGGTCCCTGCGAGGCTGCGAACACGACGTCGCTGTCGCGAGGATCCACGAGCACCTTGCTAACGTGTTCCGACTTTTCGAGCCCGCGATGATGCCAAGTATCGCCACCGTCGTGGCTGACGTAAACGCCGTCGCCAAACCCGATGTGCCGGCCGCCGTTGTTTTCACCCGTGCCGAGCCAAATCGTGTGATGGTTCGACGGATCGATGCTGACGCACCCCATGCTATAGCTGGGTTTGTCGTCGAAGATCGGTTTGAACGTGGTTCCCGCGTTCGTGGTCTTCCAAAGCCCGCCTGAAGCCACCGCGACATACCACGTATTGGGCTGAACCTGATCGATCGCCACGTCCCCGATCCGGCCCGACATGAAAGCCGGTCCGATGCTTCGGAATTTCAACGCACCAGCGAGAAGACCGGTGTCGAGTTTCGCGTCGGGCTTGGACTCCTGAGCCAAAGCGATCGGAGTCGCCAGCAACAGAAACGATAAGAAAATTCGGTTCATGGTGTCTCTCTGGAGGGCAGAATGAGGTTCCCGAAGTTTAGTTCAACGGCAATGCAAATCGGTCCGAAAATGACCGCGGACTCGGGTGATCTGGCGGTATGATCGAGGGGTGCGACAACCCATGCCAATTACACGGGAGGCTTCGTTCGCCATGCTGTGGGCTATCAAAACACCGTTGGCCGTCTTGGGCTTCATCGTTGCCCTTAGCGCCGGCGCCGATGCGACCGATGTCTTCTTTCCGGACGCGAAAGCCGTCTCGGAGAATGGACGTTTTACCGTCGAAGGTAAGTCCCCGGGCAACGCCGGACCGAGCCGAAGGCCGTTCGCGAGGAATTTCACGTACACCCTGTTTGACGCCGAAACATCGAAGACCATTTGGACACGAAAACAGGACAAGGATGAAGACCCGTGTGCGGGACTTTTCGTCAACAAAGAAGGTTGGGTCGTGATCCGCACGGGAACCTACGACACACTGGTTTGCGTCAATCCCAAAGGCCAGGTCGTCGGCGAGATCAGGCTCATTGAGGATGTGTTCACGACGCGCGAACGTAGGGACTATG
>JBCBLJ010000582.1:0-5459 GCA_038520195.1 Planctomycetota bacterium | reverse complement strand
TCACAACTCACAACTCACAACTCACAACTCTCAACTCTCAAATCTCAAATCTCAAATCTCAAATCTCAAATCTCAACTCTCAACTCTCAACTCTCAACTCTCAACTCTCAACTCCCTCCCCTTCTCTCCCCTGCCCTTCACTGCTGCTCGATGCAGAGGATCTCTTTCATGGTGTGCATGTAAAGTCGGCCGCGGGCGTAGCTGAACGAGGCTAGCGTCCAGGTTTCGCCGGCGGGACCAAGATCATTGATCGCGACGAGAGCGTTTTCGTCGAGGACTCCGGCGCGTGTATCGACGACGTAGACCGTTCCATTCATGATCGGGAAAAATAAATAGTCGCTCACCCGGATGGGGCTCGCCGCTGACACGTGCCCCCAGCCCGTTCTCTTGGCACGTTTGTCAATCGCGATATCAATGCCACGCGAGTTCTTGGTGTCCAAGCTTTGCGCGTCGCCTTTGTCCCAGATCCACTTGTTTCCTCCCCTTCCCGCTTCACTCGCCGTGACCGCCACTGGGACTCGAAGATATTCGGTTTTGCCGGTGACGGAGTGAACGCGACCGATCGCAACGAGGTCGTGCGCCAGGAAGTAATGCCAGTCTCCCACGACGAGATTGGTTTGATTCGTGCACGGCATTCTCCGGCCCACCTTCACGTTCACACCGAGGCGTCGGGTCGCGGGCTCCCCCCGATTCCACGGCAACGTCTCGTCCACGTTTTGGCTGACATCACTGCTCCGTATCGTTTTCCCGGTCTGTGTGTCGAGGACGTGGTGCAGGTTCTTTTCGAACCAATGGACCCGCTCGGCATTCCAGTGAGAGTTGAAAGCGCAGTCGCCGGCGAACTCGCGACTCCAGAGCGTTTTGCCCGTCTCCACGAGCGTCAGGCTGACACCGTAGGGTTTCTCCAGCGGCCCGTGCCCTCCCCCGCGACCGTGCACCACCGCCCAACGACCATCGGAAAGTTGTCCGGCGACCGGCGTGTTGTGCACAGCGGTCCCTGCTTCTTCCACCCACAGGACTCGGCCGGTGTTCTTGTCGATCGCGTGCAGATAAGTCCAAACGTCACGAGCATCGATGCCTTCGGGGACGGGTTTGTGACGCTTCAGTCTCTGCCCCGCCGATTTGTCACGGACTTCGACGGTCAAGATCTTGTTGCCGATCAGAATCGGTTCGCACTGGCGATTGGTGTGTCGTGGGCGTGGCTCAAAGGTGCGGAGCCAAACTTGTTTGCCGTCGAGATCGAAACATCCCATCGAACCGCAGCGGTTGAAGAACCAAACGTGCTTGCCATCGGTGATCGGCGCGAAAACCGTCGCGTCGCTAAAGATGCCCGCGGTCTGAACCGGATCGGTCCCCGGTAGTTCCACTCTCCAAAGAATGCTTCCGTTATCGGCGTCGATGCAGTAGCCGATCAGGTTGGGCTCCATGCGATCGCTGGATTCATCCATTGGTTTGTGCGTCGTGACAAAGCAACGCTCGCCCCAAATCGTCACCGCGCTTTGACCACCCTCGGGAAGCATGGTTCGCCAGCGGATGTTCTCATTGGCAGTTGCCGACCACTCCAGCGGAGGATCGCCCTCGACTTGCCAATTCAGATTTGGTCCCGAAGCTTGAGGCCAATCCTGTGCTCCGGCGATGGGTGGGAGCAGTCCAAGCAAGCAGGTGAGGGTGAGGATAGTTTGGGGCATTGGTTTAGCTCGCGGGTTCGATGGTGCCCGTCATCATGGGCACAACCGATCCGCCAATCCACGTCTGAACGACCTTACCGCCAAGTTTTTCAGCTTCGGTGTCGAGAATGCTCGGTCTCCCCATGTCGACGCCTTGGGAGACCGTTTTCCGAAATCGTCCTGCGTCCGCGTCTTCGAGACTGGCCATCAAGCCCATCCAAGCGATGTTGGCGCTGCCGGTTGCCGGGTCCTCGGGGACTCCCATCGTCGGCGCAAACATGCGTGCTTCGGCATCCAGTCCGTCGCCTGCCTCACGGGTGTAGACGTGCAGCCCCGTCGCGGTCTCAATCGGCAGGCAACGTTCGTAGGCATCGGAGCGGACACGCACTTCGGCCAGATCGGCCCGAGTTTTCAATTCGACGGTTGCAAACGTGGTACCACAAGAGACCACGCAGGGCGGATGGTTTGCAAGCTCGATCTGATCGACCGACAACGCGAGAACTTCGGCGATCTGTTCCGGCGGCAGGTCGATGCCTCGCGAGAACGGTTGTGGGGCGGCCAGCCGCGCGCCAAGGAGCACACCGGAGTCTCGGCGAAGCAAGTCTAACCGTACGAGCCCCGCGCGGCCTTCGAAAACGAGTTCACTCGGTTCGTCGCCACGCTGATTTGCCAGGACGAATGCGGTACCGACATTGGGGTGTCCCGCGAAGGGGATTTCGGCTCGCGGCGTGAAAATTCTGACCTCGGCGGTGTTTGCGGCATCTTTTGCAGATCGCACAAACGTTGTTTCAGAAAGGTTGAACTCCATCGCGATCCGCTGCATCTCCGCATCGCCAAGTTCATCGGCATCAAGCACGACCGCAAGCGGGTTCCCACCAAAAGCATTGGTGGTGAAGACATCGACGGTAATGAAGCGAAGTTTCATATGCAGTGAGGCTCTCGCCTAAGGAATTCCGATGGGGTCAGGGACAACGAGATTCGCTTTGACCGGTTGCTTTAGTGTGCCCTGATTCGGAAATTGGGGGTCGACGAAGCGAAAGGTAATCCAAGTGCTATTCACGTCGCCGGCTTGAATATCGCGAATCACCTGATCCATCGCATTCTGGTTCACCAATCTGACCGTTCGGTTGGTTTCGCAAACACACTCCGCGTCCAGTCGCACATCGTAGCTCGCGCTTTTGAGGAAAAACGGTGTCCTTACTTTTGAGAAAGCGAAGTGTGCCGCTGAGTTAGAGCGTACCTCTGTGACTCTCGCGCCACGCCCGTCAAAACCGCTGATGCTGAGGCCTAGACCCGGAATCGGTTGGATTGGTATTGGCGAGCGAGAACCGGCGAGCCCATTGACTCCAAATTGATGGTTCGCCTGATTGATTGGCCGTACGGACAGTCGCTTTAGCTGGGCAAAGTCATCTTCACTGATTTGCTGCATTTGATCACCGAACTCATTCCACCGCGTGATGCCGTCGCCGTCCCGGTCGACTAGCTGGCGAGGGAGCAACAACGACTCAAAGAAGCTATTGAAAAAGTTCGAGCCAGGTACAGTTGCCGAGACATAGGCGTATTCTCCGGGGCGTGAAGCGTTGATGTCCGTGATGCCGTTTGCATTGAAGATCAGATCCTGAACTGTGATTGGCTCAGGAAACTGGTCGGCGGCCCCCATCGCGGGGATGCCATGTTGAGGCGGCAACGCTACTCCTGCGCATGCGTTTGTCAGCATGACGATGTTTCGGAACCCTTGATTGCGGATCGCATCGAGTATCGCTTGCCGCCTGATCGCTGCGTTCGGCCTTCGAAAGTCGAGGACATGGCCTGCGTTGGGATCCCATGAGCCATGGCTTGAGCTGCAAAAGACAAAAACGTCGGATTCAGAGACGCCATTTCTGCCGTAGTTCGTATCCCGTATGAGATCCAGAATCGTTTGCCCATTGGCTCTTGATCCTGTGAGCCCGTCCCGTCCTCCGACAAACCACGTTCGCCGGTACGGAAAAAGACCGCGGTTATTAAAGAAGGTTCGGAGATTCTTGTAGTCAACGTACATCCCGGGTTCCGCACCCAAGGGATTCATCCGCGCTAGCTGCTCCGGGTCAAGGTGATCTGAGACGTAAAGCAGGAATACATTGCGCGTGGCGTGCGCGAGTTTCGGGGTCGATCCGAGCAGGATGAAGAGGAAAAGGAGCATGCAACGCATTGATCGTCCCGCAAAGAGTACATAGGCGATTGGAGGTGCTCATAGGTTACCGAATTTGCGTCGACATCTAGTGTCGTCGTCGCTCGGCCGTTCTGGCTCAATTCTCGCCGAGTTGTTTCAGCATCACTTCGACGGCTTTGGCGATCTGCTTGTCTTCTCCAGCGGCCGTCGATTGGGGATCGTTCTTGACGAGGTGGTCGGGTTCGGTTTGGTTGTTTTCAAGGTATTCGCCTTGAGTGTTCTTCATGCCGACTTGCGGAACGCCCACTCGAAGGTCACCCGACAGAGATGTTTCCCACCAAACGGCCGTCATCGTTCCCGGCACCGGCATGCCAACCATCTCGCCGATGTCGAGAGCGTCATAGGTGAACGGGAACGCGTGGGCATCGCTGTAGTTGCCTTCCCCCATGACGAGGATCGACGGCTTGTTCCACTGGTCGAGCGAGTCACCGTGGTACTGCCGTCCTCGCACGTGCATCGTCACGTATTCCTTGCCGGAAAGAAGTTTTGCAAGGTCGTTGTGCAGCCACCCGCCGCCGTTCCAACGCGTGTCAACGACGATGGCCTCTTTGTCAAAGTTGCGACCCAGGATCTCGGAGTAGACCACGCGAAAGCTCGTATCATTCATGCCGCGGACGTGCACGTACCCGAGTCGACCGGCGGAAAGCTTTTCCACTAACTCTCGTCGACTTTTTACCCAACGCTCGTACATCAATTGCGATTCCGCGCCGGTCGAAATCGGCACCATGACTTCGTCGAACCGCGTCCCATCTTCACGAGTGATCGACAACCGGACTCGCTTGCCGGATCGATGGTTGAGCAGGCTCGCGAGGTTGGTTGATCCGTCAAGCTTGACGCCATCGATCGCCGATAACTTCATGCCCGCCTCGATCTTGCTTTTCGCTTTCTGCAGCGGGCTTTTGTCCAAAACCTCGGCGATCGTCAATGGGCCCGACGTATCGCTCAAGTCAAAGATCACGCCGAGCGATGCGGTTCGATCACTACCCTTCGCGGGGCCTGGGCGATACGAAACCCCGATGTGTGAGGCGTTCAGTTCGCCGGTCATCTCCGCCATCAGGTTGGCGAGGTCTCGGTTGTTCTCGACGGATGGCAACTTGGCCGCGTACGCGACTCTCATCGCATCCCAGTCGATGCCGTGAAAGTCGGGCTTGTAGAATTTGTCTTTGATTTGACGCCAGCCGTGCTCGAACATGTACGCCCGCTCGTCCGCGGGCTTCAATTCCATCGTTGCCGCAAATGAAATCGGCTTCGTGCCCTCCATCGAGTCGACCTTGGCGTGGCTAAGTGAACCGCCCGACAGGAAGAAGATGGACTTCTCGTCGGACGTGAACTCGAATGTCGCGCCCGAACCGAATTTCTTGACCAACTTCGTGCTGTCTTCTCGAAAGTCGCGTTCCCAGAGTTCGCTGCCGTTGGCATCGCTTTTGAGATAGAACAGTTTTGACGCGTCCTTGAGCAGGTGCGACTGCAAGATGTCCGAAGAGTTTTTGGTCAGTCGGACCGTGCGATCGTCGAGGTCTTCCCAGTCAATGTTGACCGTCTCCGTCTCTTCATTTTTCTTTTTGTCGTCATCTTTTTCGTTC
>JBCBLJ010000484.1:0-6452 GCA_038520195.1 Planctomycetota bacterium | reverse complement strand
TGACTCGGATGGCTCGGGTATTGGTCTTGGCGGCTCGTCGATTGCGGGAGGACTCCATCTCGACAACACCGAGCTGCAGCAACTGACCTCGGGCGACCTCACTTTCGTGACCGCGGATAACATTCTGGTCGACGGTGTTTCAATGCCCGGTACCGTCACCGGTACCATGACGTTCACTGCCAACGGAGCCACGTCTGCCATCTCGTTCGCGAACAATGCTTCGGCGTTTGCTGAACTTGATCTTCGTGCGAATGATGGCGTTTCGGTCGATGCAGACTTGACACTGACCGGGGCTTTGATCGTCGCGGCAGACTCCGATGCGGGCGATCAGGCAGGGACCTTTCGAGTCGGTGCCGGAGCGTCGGTCGACACTAGCAATCAGACGGTCACGATCACTGCGAACGATGTCGACCTTGCGGGTTCGCTTCAAGCCGGTTCGGCGTCGGTGGTGATCATCGATTCGGATGGATCGGGAATCGGTCTCGGGGATACTTCCGTGACGGACGGATTGAATATCAGCGGGTCGGAGCTGCAGGGAATCGGTTCGACGGGTTTGACGCTTCAAACGTCCGGTTCCATGACTGTCGACAATGTCTCCGCGGCGAACAGCAACTCGATCATTGGGACAACCGGGCTTGTCGCCGGTGGTTCGATCACGTTTTCGACGAATGATTCGACGTTCAACGCACTCTCAGCCGACGCAGATGACCGGATCACGCTCAACGGGACTCTCGCGACCGACACGGGGGATTTGTCGTTGGATGGCGACGCAGACGATGCCACCGACGTCAACGACGACATCGTGTTCGCGACCGGGGCGAACGTCTCTTCGGCGGGGGCCATGACGCTTGCCGCGACGACCGGAGGAATGTCTTCATCGTCTGCGCTAACACTGCGAGCGGCGGACGGTATCACGATATCGGATTCACTGAGCACGCTTGGGACTCTCACGATCGACGCGGACACCGATGCGGGTGACGATGTTGGCTTGCTGTCGGTTCTTTCGGGAGTCGTGGTCGACACGAATGACAATGCTCTCGATATCACAGCGAGTGACTTTAGCAACCTTGGAAGTTTTGACTCTGGTATGGCGGCGACCACCATTCGTGATTCGGACGGGGACGGGATCGGTCTTGGTGATGGGGTGATCACAGGCGGGATCAATCTCACGAATGGCGATCTAGGCAGTTTTACGGCGAACGACTTTAGTCTCGTGACCGCTGGTGACATGCTTGTCGACGGGTTCTCCCAGTCGGCTACCATTTCCGGATCGACGTCGCTCAGCTCTTCCGGGACGATCACCTTCAGCGGCGCGAGTTCGGATTTTGTCAGCCTCATCGCGAATGCGGATGATCAAATCCAAGTCTTGACCGACCTGTCCAGCACGGTAGGTGACCTCGTTTTGGATGGCGATGCGGACGATGTAGCAGGCACCGCCGACGACGTTCAATTCGCAGCCGGCGTGCAAGTCACCAGTGCAGGGGCGATGACGCTTGAGGCCACGACCGGGGATTTACATGGCCAAGGTAATTTGTCGTTGTTGGCGGCCGATGGTATCACGCTCAATGACTCGTTGACCGTCGACGGAACGCTGGTGCTCAATTCGGACACCGACGCATCGGGCGCGGGAACACTGACGGTGATCACGGGCGCGACCCTGGCGACCAACGACCAGTCAATGACGTTGACGGTCGGCGACCTGGATCTATTTGGCGGCGCGAGCAGCGGGACCGCGACGACTACCATCGAGGATAGCGATGGTGCCGGTATCGGACTTGGCGATGCAGTCATCGTCGGCGGTTTGAATCTGAGCGTGACCGATCTGCAGGACTTTACCGCCGGCGGATTGGTGCTCAATACCGCTGGGAACATCGAAGTCGACAACATGTCCCAGCCGGTTACGCTGAGTGGGACGACAGAACTCAACGCGACCGGTACGAGTTCGACCGTTTCGTTTGTCAACAATGCGTCTTCGTTCAACACGCTCTCGGTGACGGCGACCGATGGCGTCTCCGTTCAGGCGAACCTGGCATCGACGGTTGGTGGGCTGACGATCGACGCCGATGCCGACGCGAACGACGACGATGGAACGTTATCGATCGCGGTGGGCATCACATTGTCGACGCCAAACCAGGCGCTCAACCTGACTGCCAACGACATTGACTTGTCGGGCTCGCTCGACAGTGGCACCGCTGCGACAACGATCGAAGACTCTGACGGCGACGGCATCGGACTGGGTGATACCAGTGTCACGAACGGACTCAACCTCAGCAGTGCGGGGATGCTGAATATCACTGCCAATGGGCTGGTCCTTCGATCAAGCAACTTGATCGTGGTGGACAACGTGACGCAGCCAAATTCCATCTCCGGCACAACGCTGTTGGAATCGGGTGACCAAGTATCGTTTGTTAACAATGCCTCGACGTTCACGACGTTGGACGTGAGAGCGGACGACCAAATCTCCGTCGGCACCGACATCGCGACGTCATCGGGTGATCTAACGCTTGATGGTGATGCCAATGACACTGCCGATTCCACGGACTCAGTCCAGTTTGATGCGTCCGTTCGCGTCACTTCCGCGGGTGCTCTTGAGTTGAACGCGACGACGGGCGGCCTATCGGGCTCCGGGGCGTTGGACTTGGAAGGCGCGGATGGCGTGACGCTACACGACTCGTTGACGGTCGCCGGACCGTTGACCATCAACGCGGATACCGACGCGGGCGATGGAGTGGGCGAGTTCGTGATCCAATCAGGCGCGGTCGTCAGTACATCGAACCAGCAAGTCACCGTCACAGCTGATGGCGTGACGCTTTCGGGGACACTCGGTGCCGGGACCAACAACTTGACGATCATCGATTCCGATGGAGGTGGCATCGGGCTTGGGGATGCATCGATCAGCGGTGGATTGAACTTGACGAATGCCTCGTCCGCAAATTTGGCGGCGGCTGATGTGACGCTGACGACCGCTGGCAATCTCTCGGTCGAGAACTTTGCACAAGGGGCAGGCGTGACGGGAGGGTACGCGCTCGAAGCGACGGGCAGTTCTTCTTTCATTACGTTTCAAAACACTGGTTCCTCGTTCGATCAACTCTCGCTGACGGCATCGGATGGGATCGCGATCAGTGCCGACTTGATTGTGTCGACCAATGGGTTGTCGGTGGACGCCGACACAGATGCAGGCGACAACCTCGGAACGTTTGCGATTTCGTCTGGCGTGACCGTCGATACGAATGGTCAGGTCGCGGCGATCGTCGCAAACGACCTGGACTTGCTCGGTTCGCTTGACGCGGGGGCGAGTGACGTCAGCTTCACCGACTCCGATGGATCGGGCATTCGAATCGGTGATACAGGCATTGGATCGATGAACGTGGGGCAATCCGAGTTGGATTCGATCACGGCGAACGATCTCGACTTTGTGACAACCGGTAGCATCATCGTGAATGGCGTCAACCAATCGTCGTCACCTGTGACAATGACAACGCTGACGGCCGATCAGTCGATCAGCTTTGTTTCCAATGCCTCGTCGTTTGCGAGTTTGAGCGTTTTCGCCGACGACGGGATCAGTGTTGGGATCGGGCTGGCGACCACGCTTGGTGATCTGGCTCTTGACGGCGATTCAGACAACGCGGTCGACAGTTCGGACGCCATCGATATCTCAGCGGGTGTGCAGATCGATTCGGCAGGCGCGCTGGACCTAGATTCGACGTCCGGTGGTGTGTCGGGTGCTGGGGCGTTGACGTTGAATGCCGCCGATGGGGTCAACGTGAATGATGCGTTGGTCGCCGCCGGCGCGATTGTGATCGATGCCGACACCGATGCCGGTGACGGTCTCGGGACTCTGAATGTTGCGGCGACTGCGTCAATCACCAGCAACAATCAATCCGTGACCATTACCGCAAACGACGTTTCGCTAAATGGAGCGATCAACGCGGGCACAGGATCCACCAGTTTGATCGACAGCGACGGATCAGGTGTTGGCTTGGGTGGCAGTTCCGTCTCGGGTGGGCTGAATCTAAGCAACGCGGACCTCGCACAGCTGACGACCGACGGTTTTTCGATCACGACAACGGGGGATATCACCGCAAACAGTGTGAGCCAGCCCGCCTCGATCAGCGGCACGACGACGTTGGTAGCTTCGGGCGTCGCATTCGTCAGTGGGTCCTCGAGTTTTGAAGCACTGGACGTTCGAGCGGACGATGGAGTCGTCTTGAACGTCAATGTCGTGACTCAGGCGGGCGACCTGTCCATCGACGGAGACGCGAACAACTCGGCTGATTCGAATGACACGATCCAAATCGCATCGGCCGTTCAGCTGACGTCCGCAGGGGAGTTGTCAATCGATTCGACGACCGGTGGCATCTCCGCCGCTGGCACGCTCGATCTGTTCGCGGCGGATGGCGTGACCATCAGCGCTGCGTTGGCGTCCAGCGGCCCATTGACGATCGATGCAGATACCGATGCCGGGGATGACGATGGGCTGTTCACGGTCGCGTCGACGGGATCGATTGACACCAACAATCAACAGCTTCAAATCACGGCGAACGACGTTGAGTTGCTGGGAACCGTGCAGACCGGGGCGGCATCGACGACGATCATTGACTCCGACGGCAGTGGTGTCGATCTTGCGGACGCCACCGTCGCCGGTCGACTGCAACTGCAAGGCAGCGAACTACAAAGCCTTGTTTCGAATGGTCTGGTTGTGACGACTGCCGGCGACGTCGTTTTGGCCGACATCACGGCGGCAGAGAGTGCGACGGTGACGGGCACGACTTCTATCACGGCCGGCGGAACAGTTTCGGTCACTTCGGCTGTCACGCTTCACGCATTGGATGTTTCGGCGAACAACGGAATCGCTCTTTCGGCGGCGGTGACGACCGTCACTGGTAACCTTGGTCTTGATGGAGACGCGAATGACGTCGCCGACGGAACCGATCGTATCTCCATCTCCGACGGCGTCACATTGACGTCTGCTTCTTCGATGAACTTGGAGGCGACGACCGCAGGGATTACGGGAGCGGGTGCGGTGTCGCTATTGGCCGCGGACGGGATCACCGTCACAGACTCGCTTTCCACGGACGGAGTTTTAACGATCGACGCGGATTCGGACGCGGGCGACAACGACGGGTCGCTGATCGTGACCACCGGCATCACGACGGACAATCAGAGCATCACGGTCGTCGCCAACGATGTCCAGCTGAACGGCAATCTTGACGCAGGTACCGCGTCGGTATCGATCACCGATTCAGACGCCACGGGAATCGGGCTCGGCTCCGCCACAGTCACAGGTGGCTTGAACCTAACGAACACCGATCTGAGTCGAATCCTGTCGAACGGGGCCACGTTCTCGACTGCGGGAGACTTTTCCATCGATGGATTGTCGCAAGGCGCGACCATCTCGGGCACGCTCTCGCTGATTGGAAATGGCGTGACGTCCGACGCCGTCTTCTCCGGCGCGTCATCAATGGCAGAGACGCTTTCGTTAGATGTCAGTGGCGCGGTCGCGATCAACGCGGGCCTGACGGCATCGACGGGTGACGCCACCATCGTGGCCGGTGGGGCGGTGAGTGTTTCCGCCGGGACACAATTGGTCGGGGCGTCGGGACAGACTGTTTCTATCACCGGGGTGTCGGTCACTCTCGGATCGGGCAGCAGCGGAAGTGAAACGCTGAGCATCAACGGCGGTGGTTCGGTGGTGGTCGAGGCGACCGGCGGTTCGGTTCAGCTGGGCGATGATGCGGTTGCCAGCGATTCGGGAACGCTCTCCATTGCCGCGTCGGGTGACATCGACGAGAGCGCTGACAACGATGTCGCGAATCTGACGACCAGCGGTACGGTCAACTTGGTGGCCGGTGGCAGTATCGGACAGACGGCAGGTACGAATCTTGCGGGTACCGGTGCGTTGGACGTCAGCGCAGGGGCGGTCGATGCAGAATCGACGACGGCAGGCGGTATCCATCTAAGGAGTCCCGGCGATATCGTCGTCAACCGGCTGACGACAAACGATGGTGACATTGAATTATTTTCGACGGCGGCGCTCGACGTCCAAGGGCCGGTTATCGCGGGTGGGTCGGGCAACGTCGAACTACGATCGGCCACCATGAGTTTTTCGAGTACGGGTGATGTGACGGCTTCGGGGACGATTGATGTCGTGGCTTCGAGTGCTGGCGGGCTCGTCATCGCCAACGACGCAGTGTTCCTCACTTCTCAGGGAAGCGTTGGCGGTCAACTCGTCAATCTGAATATCGACGTTGGTTGCTTGCGAGTCAGCGATCACCACCGTGATCTGGGCTTCTCGGTTCGAGTCCGTCAGCGGACTTAGGTATCGGCCGAACCATCAAACGGGTTGGTCGAATTGACCAGTTGACCGCCAACGCTTCCCTGAGAAGTGAGGAACACTGCGTCGTTGGCGATGACGAGCCCGCCAGCACTCGAAGCCACGACATCAATCGTCC
>JBCBLJ010000992.1:0-2710 GCA_038520195.1 Planctomycetota bacterium | reverse complement strand
TTGATTGCACATGTTGCAATCGATGCATTTACCTTTCTCGGGAACGATTTTGAACTTGGACCAACGCCCCCAAAAGTTCATCCAGAACGCGAGTGGACACCACATGCGGCACCAAATGCGTTGCCCCAGGAACGGGTAGAGGCCGATGGCGGCGGCGCCGGCGAGGAAAGTGCCAACCCAGATGTTGTAGTACTTCAGCGGTCCGCCGAAACCGAGCATCGACGCCGCAGTCGCGACGACGGCGAGTCCGACAAACACAAAACCGTACTTCTCAAGTCGTCTCGGAACGTCCCCCTTCGGACCACGGTGCCGAAAGGAGTTGCCGACAGTTTCGGCGAGCGCACCGCACGAACAAATGTAGGAACAATAGATTTTCCCGAACTTGATCGTGAACAGCGGAATGATGATGAAGGTCAACACGACGGCCCAAACAACGCCGACGACGGCGACGGTGTACCACCAAGCCGGATCGCCCGGACGAACGACGCTCGGATCGACATTAAAGGCATCGATTTTCAAAGGCCAAGCGTTGATGGACCTCGAGATAAGCGGCGTCCACGGGTTGGCCCCGATGAACACCACCAGAAACGTGGGAATGCCCCACCAAAGCGACCATTGCACCGCAATGATGGTCAGGTTGCGGCGCCAGAGGATGGGGTGATTAATCTTGAACGCCCAGTACAACCCGAATCCCGTGATTGCCGAGAAGTAGAGCAGGTAGTAGAAACCACTCAGTCCCGCGAAGTAGGTCGGGATGACAGCGAACAGCCACGAGAGTCCCGGCAAGTAGTAGGGGCCATCACCGGCTTGCGCGGGATCGATCGTGAACGCTGACGGGAGCATCAAGTTCAGTGCGTAGAGCAACGCCCCGCAACTGAGCCACCAGCCCGCACCGGGAATCTTGAGCAACGGTCGATGGCCCTTGTTGCTCAGGCTTGAATTGATCGTCGTCGCCCCGAGCAGACAGAGCCAGGGGATCGGTAGCAGATACAGGATCGCGTCGCTCAACATCCCGAGACCACCGTTCAGCTTTGCGACGGTCATTTCCGGGTGCTCGAGCCAGGAGAGCAGAGGCACGAGCCATTTGCCTTGCCCCGCTTTTTCAGGGACGAGGGTAAAATGCTTGGTAAGGAAGTAGACGAAATATCCAACGAACAGTCCGATCCCAGCCCACGCGAATCGACGCTTGGTCCAGATGCCGTCGAGTTCCAGACCCATGTCGTAGAGAAAGTCGATCGGCGGCAGCGAGCCGATCTGAACAATCACGTGGTCATTGGCAAGCGTCTTTACGGTGCCGTCTACCTCAATGTCGACTTCGTCATCGCGGATTTCAACCGCGTTGCTGTTGTAGAGCACATCGATCTCACCGGCGGCGATGGCTTTTTCAATCAGTTCCCGGTTTTCCTCCTTCGCGCGATAGAGGTTGTCGCCGCGATAGGACAGCGTGACTCGATTATGATCTTTGAGAATGAGTGCGGCTTCGATCGCGGAGTTTCCGCCGCCGACGACGAGCACATCCTTTTCGACGTAGTCTTCGGCGGTGTGAAAGCGGTACGTGACTTTCTTGGCGTTGTCGCTTCCAGGGCACGTCAGCAGTCGAGGTTGCCCTTGCCGACCAACGGCGATCAGCACACGCTTGCACGGAAACGATTTGCCGCCCTTGGTGTCGACCTCGAACGCGTCGTCACTGACTTTCCGGACACGGGCGACGTCGGTTTCCTCCTTGATGTTCAGATCGTACTGCCGGACGGTTTCGTCGATTCGTTCCAGAAACTCATCTTTGTCGCGGTCTTCGGCAACATCGAGTTCGGAATGGCTTGGGATCGATCTTGGTTCGGCGTAGACCTTTTTTCCGGGCGGAAAGCTGCGGACGGTGCTGGCGATTTTGGACCGTTCCAGAACCACATATCGCCAGCCGCGTTTGGACGCTTCGACGGCCGCCGAAAGCCCGGCGGGGCCACCACCGACGATGACCAGATCAAGTCCGTCGGTGTCGCTTGCGCCACTTGCCGCGGTGATGGTGCCGCGTTCGTCCATCTTTTCGATGACTTCGCGGCCCTGATTCGCGGCAACTTTAACGAGTGGAAACCCGGTGACATCGCCGATGACGTAGATGCCCTTGACGCTCGATTCGTATCGAGAGTCAACGATCGGGACAATTTCCTGCGGCGGCACGGTTGCCAGATAGCGACCGCGTTTCACTTTTGCCGCTGGCGGCGATTTTTCCATCGAGTATCCGTGACTAGGAGCTATTCCGCTTTATCGCCAGAGCCTTCTTCAGCTTTGTCTCCCGAACCTTCGGTCGCCGCATCACCTTCCGTTTCGGTCGCAGTCTCGGCCGGCGTGGTGGTTTCTTCGGACGAGCATCCGGTCAAGGAAATGGCGGAGAACAACATGGCGATCGCGAAAAACACTTTCAGAGTTTTCATTGCTTCTTCGTAAAGGACAGAGTTCCAAATTGGAGGCGGTCGCCTCCGGATCAATTCACAACGGTCCTTTCTATCCGCCAGCGGGAGTTCGTGCCACAACCCCGCGGTCAAGTGAACTGCTATCTCGTAGGCTTTGTAACAAACCCAATGCGACAGTTGCTCCGGTCTTGACGACATCGGTTCGCGGACGTGGCTCGAAGCGGCTCCGCATCGATCCGAAAGTTCCCCATCTGTAGGCGTTCATGATACGTTAAACTGTGGCTAGCGGAAGCTGTGTTGCC
>JBCBLJ010000022.1:0-25320 GCA_038520195.1 Planctomycetota bacterium | reverse complement strand
GTTCCGTGGCCAGTTTGGCGTAACCTTCTCTTGAGAGGTGCACGCCGTTGATCGTGAGAGGTGTTGTTGCGTCTTCGTACCAGCGAAGCGACGGCTTGAAGAGGTTGACACAACCGACTTGCTTTTCTGCCGCGACGGCGCCCACGGCGTCCGCGTACGCCTTCAAAATCGCATTTCGTTTCGCGGCGTCGGGAAGCAGGAAGCCTCCGTGCTGCTCCATCGCGATCGGGGTCGCGAGCACCAAGCGCGGAGCGGTTTGAGTTCGCTCATAGGAACGGGAGAGAGTATGGTCAACGAACGCGGCGAGTTCATTCTTGAAATTGTCAACGCCATCGAGCCCGTCGTATGATTCATTGAAGCCGAAAAAGGCGACGATGGTCCCCGCCTTGACGATCGTCAGCCATTCGTCGGGTTTGGGATAGTGCCCGATGCCGAGGTGGCCCTTAATGTCGGGGCGGAACGACTTGGCACCCGGGAAAGCCCACGGGTCATCGTTCCCCGCCTCGGGACGGTAACCCGGTGTGTGGCCCGGATAGCCCATGTTTCGGAACGTCAATCGCTGTTTGGAAAACTGCGTGTGCAGTGCCGTCTCGAAGTGGTTGAAGTGTTCCATTCGAGCCGCCAAGGCGTTGCCGACAAACACCAGCGACTCGCCTTCGCGCGGGGAGAGCGGCAAGGCCGTTGGTTGGTGCCCCTCGACCGGCGAGGGCTGCACATACTCTGGTCGTTGCTGATCGATTCGTTGTGCTTCTTCCGGTGTCAGCGCCGTGATCACATCCGGCGGTCCGAGTTCAACGTCGTTGTCGTCAGCGGAGGCGGGGGCGGCGAAGAGAGCCAAAATGAATGCGAGAACGTAGGTGGCCGTGAAGGGGAATCGGCGAGTTCGAACCATGAGCGAGAAACCAAGCTTCGTGCGGGGAACGGTAAATCGGGGCACCACATTGTATTCGGAGCGTCCCCGTTTCACGACGCCACATGCGTCCCATTTGCCTACAAGACTCTGGGGCCTGGTGTCGAAGAAAACGAAGAAAAACACGAGAACACCGCGAATCGAACCATCGATCGAACCCAGGAAATCAAACCGAGTCGTTGGCTTGTCACACGACGCTGTATACTCCCGCCCCGCCGATGGGACGACCGGAAGCGGATCGAAGGATCGACAACCAATCGAGCCGAGGTGTGCGACAGGAATGATCGTTGACGATCCCACCTCGGCGACCGACGAGTGGACGATCTCGTGGCCATCCGTCAAACACGCATGGCTGGTCGACCAAGATCGCCGGCTGAAATGCCCTGACCCGAATAACAATGCTGTTGGCGATGGACTTCGTGCAACGCCCGAAACGGCGTTCGCCGAGGAGTGATCCGCGATGAATGAACCAAATGAGCCGATTGCCTTCGACGCATACCAAAGACTGGCCGAGGGTTATTCGATGCGCGCCGAAACGAAGGCCGAGAACGGGTACAACGAGCACCCGGCGATGCGTCGTTGCGTCGGCGACGTCAACGATTTGTGCATTCTCGATGCCGGCTGCGGACCCGGATTCTTGACAAGAGACCTCCTGGCGGCGGGCGCGCGTCGAGTGATTGGCGTCGACGTGAGTCCAAAGATGATTCAAATGGCACGCCAACGCGTGGGCATGGCGGCCGAGTTTTTGATCGCCGATCTCGGTCAACCTCTCGAGCTATCGTCCAACCAATTTGACCTCGTCGTTTCGTCCCTCGCCCTGGATTACATCCGAGACTGGTCGACGCCGCTTCAAGGGTTTCATCGTTTGTTGAAGGCCGACGGACGTCTGGTCTTTTCCGTTCAGCATCCGATGGGGTCCTACAAATGGTTCAAGCCACCATCGGCGTTCGGTGTGCACTACTGCGAGACCAGTTGGCGTGGCTTCACCGAAGAACCGGTGGTCGTGCCGGATTACTATCGTTCCTTTGAAGAGATCGTTAATCCGCTTCTCAAGGCGGGATTTCGTTTGAACGCGGTTCACGAGACCAAGCCGGTAGAGGAATTGCGTGAAATCGATCCTCGAAAGCACCAAAAAGGTTCGACGTTTCCCACGTTCCTAGTGCTCGATGCGGTCAAGCAATCGTCAAGACAAGCAACGGTCGCAAGCGAGTTCACGAGACCGACGGATGAATGCCCCTGAAAAGAAGTACGATGGGAATGCGCATTTGGGAGGCACGCTGCCAGCGGACAAGCGCATAATCGAGGTTACCACCCGGGGCACCAAGGCGTTTCAGTTGTAGGGTAGACCATGCATGTCCTCAAAGCTCTTGTGCTGATTTGCTTCTTCAACATCCGTTTCATGAACGCGATCGAGGCACAGGACGGTGCGATCAATAATTTCGCGCAACCAATCGCGACAACGGTCCAATTGCCCACTTTCGGTGTGAGCTTCGATGCGGAGGGCTTGCTCGAACTGAAGACGTTCCAAGATCCAACGGGTCGGTTGCGTATTGAACAGCGAGAACTGTTGAACGCAAGACTGCGTGGCGACTTGGGTGCACGTGTCGAGAACCGAAAGCTCTCGTTGGTGCGATTAGAAGCCGCGCTTCGACGTCAGATCGAAGGACGCCAAGCTCCCGATGATGAGATGCAGCATCTTGCCGGTATGACTCGAATCCGGGCCGCTTACTGTTTGCCTGATCAGGGTGACATCATTCTGACGGGCCCTGCCGAACCCTGGGTCCGTGATTTCGCCGGCGTCGCACGCGGCATTCATTCTGGAAAACCGATCCTGAGGCTCGACGATTTGGTGGTTGCCCTTCGCGCCTACGGCACTGAGATGGATCGTCCTTTCGTTGGATGCACGATCAATCCCACACCCGAGGGCCTTGCTCGTTTTCGGCGATTTCAAACCAACATTCCAAGGACCGTACGGATGAATGAACGCGTCGACGTGATGCGTCGCGTTGCTGCGGGATCGAGCGAGTCCCTCGGCGCGGCCAAGATTGCCGTCTTCGGCATTTCACCGCGGAC
Organism: Planctomycetota bacterium; assembly: GCA_038520195.1. GTDB lineage: Bacteria > Planctomycetota > Planctomycetia > Pirellulales > Pirellulaceae > Stieleria. The sequence continues at coordinate 22,337 of JBCBLJ010000022.1, read as the reverse complement.
ACACTTTGCGCGCGTGATGATCGAAGCGGACTATCGGATGAAACGCATGGCGATCGGCGTCGAGGCAACGCCGGTTTCGATCACGACGTATGCCCAAGCATTGCGAACAGCGAGTCATGGGATCCTGGAACGCTGGTGGCTCACGCCCGCCTATGACACGGTCGTGACGACGCCCGACGCAACGGCGATGAGGTTCTCCGGTCAAGGCGTGGGGCTCCAAACCGAAATGAAACGCGTGAGCGAATCAGGCGAGATCACGGAGGTGGCAGGAAAGCCCAATCGTGCCGCGGTTGCGTTTGCTCAGAGCTTCACTCGCCGTTATGGCTCGCTCGCCCAAGCCGCCACCGTGTACGCGCAGCTACGTCAGCTTTGTGACCTCTTGATCGTCGCAGCGCACCTGAAACGACATGAGTGGTACGCGAAAGCTCGTTGGCGTCCACAGCTTTTTCGCGACGACTCCCAATACTCCGTGCAAGACTTGACACAGCCACTTACGGCTCCGCCGGTGGTCAATGCATTCTGGAAACAAAACCGCTTGTTCGTTCCGGTCGGCGGTGGCGTTTCGATCGAAGCGGATCAAGCCATCGATCTCGCCACAATTGACGACCGGCAATGGCAAACGCCCGAACCAACGGATCATGGAACAAGTTGGTGGTGGGATTGACTCGCCCAACAACTGCGTCATTGAAGTCGACGCCGGACCACGTCTACTTCTTGAAGTATTCATGATCGGCGTTGCCGCCGCTAATCAGGTAGGCCGTCAGATCCAGTATCTCGTCTTTTGTCATTCGATTGAACAAGCCCTCCGGCATCGCCGACGTTTTCGAGACAATCATCTCTTCGATGGAATCGCTGAAGATGGTCACGCGTTGGTTCGGATCGGTCAAATCCGTGTTCAGCACGATAGCGCCGCCATTCCGCTTCACGCCCAAATTCACAATCACGCCATTGTGGACTTGCCCATCGTCCGTCAGTACTTGAACCGAAGAAAACTGCTCATTGATGACCTTGCTCGGGTGGACTACCTGATCGAGCAAATCCCGAACCGAGTAACGTCGGCCGGAGGTCGTGAGATCCGGTCCCGTCATACCGCCCTGGTTCTGGAAGCGATGGCAAGCGTAACAACCCGCAGCCGCGAACATCTTGCGGCCCCTTGAAAAGTCGCGGCTCGCCAGGCCTGAAGACGCGGCGTCGGCGAGTTCATCCAGCGTCCATTTGGTTTCGCTTCGTCCAGCAAAGACTTCGCCGAGGTTCTCGAGCGCGGACTTCTTCACGGGCTTCTTAGAGAGAATCGTCTTGAGAGACTCTTTCTCGGTCTTCGAGAGGGAGGCAACGGCATCGTTGCGAATGAACTCAATGAACTTGTCGAAGCTCGCACCTCCCTTGTAGTTCGCAGCCTTCAGGAACCACTCAAAGTACTCCGTTCGAAGTTCATCCGTCCAACCACTCTTCAAAAGGCGGATCGAACGCGCGTACTGAACCTGTTCTTCTTGGGTCGGTGAAGCTTTGATCAGAGCCATTGCTTTGCGGGCCAGCGTCGGCGAATCAAGCCATGCGAGCGTCTCGCAGAGCAGCCAATTCAACTCCGACGAATCCGAGGGAAACAACGGATCGATCGCCGCGACAAACTTCTTCGCTCGCGCGCTGTCAGGACGGCCAAAGCGATTGAATACGATCTGAAGGGTACGCTGTAGCGCGAGTTGATCGACGGAATCGAGTTCCGAGAAATCAAGCTCGAGAGACGAGTCGAGCAGCCTTTTTCCCATCGCTGAGTCCACCGCCGGCGTTGAGTCGTCACGATGTTGGGGACAAACGCCGCTCACGCGAGCCAGCGCCAACAAGCCCTGAATCTTCGCGGTCGGATTGCGTTCGGCAAACACCTTTTCCGCCCACGTTTCAACGGGTTGATGCTCGATCGCGGTTCTTGCGGCGAAGCGGGTGAACCGGTCATCGTGCGACAGATTTGGCCACGCAAACTCGGTGGCCTTTGGGTCCACGCGGCCGTGATACGATTCAAGTGAGCGTCGCAGTTGACGGTCCTTGCTGGGAGCGACCGCTGACGGCGCCGGTTGGGTTGATTCGTTTCCGACGTACGTGACTCGATAGAGCCCCGATTGCACCTTGCGCCCACCGATGGTGAAGTACATCGCACCGTCGTTTGGGTGGATGATCGCATCGGTAATCGGTAAAGGAGCACCGGTGACAAATTCTTCTTTGGTGGCAGTGTAGGAGGAGCCTTCGGGCTTGAGATGGACGGCGTAGAGTTTTCCCCAACTCCAATCCAGGGCGTAAAGTGCGTCCTGATATTTGGCGGGAAACTTTGCTCCATAACCGAACGTCACGCCGGTCGGCGATCCGGGGCCGATGTCCAAGACTCCTGGCAAATTGTCCTCGTAGAACGGCGGTCGTTTACCGGCTCCGTTCCGCCACCCGAACTCCGCACCGCTGGTCACGTGATTGATGCGAGTCGGACGGTACCACGGAGTGTTAAAGTCGTACTCCATGTCCGCATCGTACGTGAAGAGTTCTCCAGCGCGGTTGCAGGCGGCATCGAAGATGTTGCGGAACCCGTTCGCGTAGGCTTCAAAGTTTTTTCCGTCCAAATCGACTCGATAAATGATTCCACCCGGCGCAAGCACGCCTCGGTTGTGGCCGCGACCGTCAGGAAAACTCGGGAGGAGATGATCTTCGCCCCAAACCGCTGGAACATGCGAAGTGGACGCAAATTCGGTCGGCTTGGTGCTGTTCCCGGTCACCAAGAACAGCGACTGTCCGTCGGGGTGAGGCACGACGGCATGAACACCATGGTCGCCGCGAGCATCGAGGTCGCGGAGCATCTCGACTTTGTCCAGATTGTCATCGCCATCGCTGTCCGTCAGTCGATACAACCCGGAAGGTATCTTCTTCTCATAGTCGTTTACGCCGACGTACAGGGCATCATTCAGCCAGACCATGCCATTGACTGCTCGAATGTCTGCCGGAACCGGTACAACATCGATCGCACTCAACTTCGCATCCGGCGCCGGTGGCGTGATCCGAAACATTCCGCCGAACTGATCGCTGACGAGCAACCGACCCTTGTTGTCTGCACAGAGATTGACCCAAGAACCCTGCGTCTCACTCGGAACAGAATACAGCAACTCAACCTTAAAGCCCTTCGCCGCTTTGATACGATCGATGGGCGTTGCGAGCTCGGTTGGGGCCGCCACGACCGAATTAAGGATGTCCCGCGCGGCCTTTCCCGTCAAAGAACGTAGGCGAACATCCTTGAACTCCACGGTCATCGGTTTGCCCGCGTGCAGTTGCAACGCGAGGATACCCTTTCGCTTCGCATCGGGATGGTTGTCGGTCAAGTCCATGGTGGTCACGCCATTGACTTGGTGAATCTGGCGATTGCCGACAGCGACAATCGTGAGCTCATTCCATTGATCGTCGACCAACTCCTGGTTTCGATCGCCTACTTCTCCGACCACCTTGGGCTTGCCGTCCTCGCCGACGACGACACGTTGAAAGCGTTGTGCGACGATGCCGCGCCACTTTTCGGCGTACAGCATGCCGAAGTACTCGGGCTTTGGATGCAAGTCCGCCTGATAGCCTTTGACCGCGTAGTCTTCCGGCTTGCCGATCCGCTCGCTGCGGTACTGAACGCCCGAGTTGTTTCCGGAGAAACGAACCTTGACCCTGAACTCAAAGTCGCTAACGTCGCCTCCGTCCCAAATCAGAAACGTGTTTCCCTTGGTCGGCTTGTCTTTGGTGGTTTGACCATAGATGGCCCCATCCTTGACGGACCAGAATTCTTGATTCCCAACCCAGCCAGAGAGGTCTTTCCCGTTGAAGAGGGATTGATACTCCTGAGCGTTGGCGCCGCAGGCGGAGAACGAAAGGAATAGCAGCCAGACGAATCGTCGATTCATGATGGAAGGAGCCAAAACAGAAAGGAGTTCAAGCAGAGGTTAATGTGAAACGCGAAGGATCGCATCGAGCACCCGATCAGTCGTTTTGCCCATTACTCGTATTTCAGACGTCGAGACTACACAAGCGTGGCAACAATCAACAGTCGTCGTCACTTCTGAAGCTCGAGTAGAAATCGCATCAAGTCGTCGAATTCCTGGCGGTTTTTCAACGTCCGCACCAAGCCTGCTGGCATGAGCGAAACCTTCGAGTCGACGACTTCTTCGATCTTATCATCGGCGATGCGGATCGGTTTGGGTGACGCAAGATTTCGAAGCACGATCTCTTCTTCCGATTCGGAAACGCGAATCCCCGTGATCGCTTTTCCCTCGTCTGTAAGCACGGTCACTTGGGCGTACTCTTTGTCGATCTGTTTTGAGGGATCCAGAATCGATGAGATAAGGTCCGCCGGGGAAATCTTCTTTTTCATCGTGGCCAGGTCGGGCCCCAGTCTTGGCGTTCCGGTGGGAGGATCGTGACACGCATAGCAGGCGGCCGCCGACTTGTAGAAGAGCGTCTTGCCACGCGAAGCCTTTCCTCGACGCAGCGCGGTTTCCGCCAGCTCCGAAGCGTCGGTCGCGAGCAACTCTCTTTCCAGCTCGACGTTGTCGATTTCTTCCTCGACAATGTCATCGGCCAACATCAATTCCTTTTCCAACGCATGCTGCTTGAGCAACTCTTCCGGTTTCCAAAAGACGGTGCGTTCGGACGTTTCGCCGCGGACTCGGGCAACCGCCTGGGCCTCGATCGCAGACGCTTTGTTTCCCCACGTGTTGCGAACAAATGTGAGCACGGCCGCGAGCTCGTCGTCCTTCAGGATGTCGCGGAAGGCGGTCATGGGTGGGACACCGCGGGCCGGGTCATAGGTTTTGCCGCGGACTTTCAACTTGCCCCACATCCCATGCAACGCCAACTTGATCAGACGATCCTCGCTTCCAGTAACCCACGGGCTTCCGACGAGTGTTGGGTAAACGGCATTGCCTTCGCCATTGGTCAGGTGACAGGTCGAACAGTGTGACTCTCGCTGAAAGATCTGTGAGCCTTGGGAGTACAGCTTGTGGTATTTCTTCTCGAGGTGTTTTGGTGTGCGGTATTTGACGATCTTCGTTTCCGGTGAAGCCGCGAATCGATTGGCCCGCCGCATGTCGAACTTGGTCCACATGTGCTGGACCGTTTTTGCCGCTTCGACGACATGGCCAAACTCTGACGCAAGCAACGCATTGAGAATGTCATCGTTTCGGACGTGATGCTGCTGGTGAACCCAAAGCGCCTCGAGCAAAAGGTGTGCTTCGGCTTCGTTGTTCGCATCAAAGTCGGCTGCCCAAATTTGGACCGCTTCGATCACTTCTGCGGAGTCGCGTGCGCTAAGCTCAACGCGCGTGCGATGGCGAACTCCGTTGACAGGATGCTTGAGGTTTTCGAGCAAGGCCGCGATGGGCTGTTCATGAATCGCAACTGGCTTTTGAAGCGGTCGGTCCTTCACGGTCAGTCGCAGGATTCGGCCGTGTTTGTGGTCGCGGCTCGGGTCACGGATGTTGTGCTGCATGTGACCGATGATCATGTTGTGCCAGTCAGCGACGTAGAGCGCGCCGTCTTCACCGACGATCGCGTCGCTGGGTCGGAAATTGCGATCTTCGCCGTTGAGCAACTCCACGCCGGGCGTCCCCCAGACGTCTCCGTAGTCTCGCTTGCCGCCGTCTCCTCGGTCCAAGTCGTATTGCTTGACGCCAAGAAAACCGATCACGTTACAGATCAAAAAATCCTGCTGCATCTCCTCCGGAAAGTGGTCTGACGAGAGGATTTCATTCGCCGCGACGGGACGGAATTCCTTGGTCAGCAAGGTCTTCATCCGGAAGCCGTCGTTGAAGGGGCGCACTTGGTACGACCGTCCTCCGGTACCGTCATTGGCATACAGGTAGCCCCACTTATCGAAACTCGTTCCGTGCGGGTTCGGACTGTTGGACGCGATCGGCGTGATGGCGAACGTCCGCGGATCAAAGCGATACATGCCGGAGCCCCCGGTGTTGAGGTTCCCGCCCCAAGGTGTCTCGTGGTTGTGAACCAAAAAGATACCGCTTTGCCAATAGATCCCGCCATCGGGACCGAGGATTAGATTGTTCGCGGCGTGATGCGTGTCGGATGTCCCAAGTCCTTGCAAAATCGGGTAACGAATGTCGGCCTTGTCATCGCCGTCGGTGTCCTTGAGGAACAACAGGTCTGGGCCGGAGGTCACCAGAACTCCGCCGCCCCAGAATTCAAAACCGAGCGGGTTGTGGACGTGTGCAAAGATCTTTCGCTCGTCGGCGACGCCATCATTGTCGGTGTCCTCGAAGATCATCAGGCTGTCGAGAAGCGTGTCGCCCGGTTCCCACTTCGGATAGGAGTTCCAACTCGCGGTCCAGAGTCTCCCCTTGGTATCGACCTGCAACTGCACCGGGTTCGCAAGGTCGGGAAACATCTCTTCGGAGGCAAACACATTGAGCTGAAAACCATCCGGCACCTTGATCTTGGTCAAGCTTTCCTGTGGCGTGAGATAGTTCGTGCTTCCTTCTTTCGCTTCGCTCGAGCTTTTACTGCCTCCGCCCACGTTCGTTTTGACGAGGACCGGCGGAGGAACGTTGCTGTCGTCGGGTCGAATGGACTTGCCCGATGCGGCCGCCCAAATCACCTCGTCGCGGTTGGCCGTCATGATGTCGAGCATCTTTAACTCGTGCTTGAGCACATCCGCGTTGGTTTGACCGTCCACAAAACTCAAGCCCGATCGTGAGCCCCAGATGTCGTTTCCATCGGTGGCTCGGTAGCGGTTGTGCCAGTGCCAGTTTTTGTTTTCGACGGCCGTGTAGACGCCGCCGAGGGTCTCGCTGGATGGCGCGGGCTTACCAAGCAGTGCTTGCGAGAGAACACCAGCAAGTTCCCGGTAGCCGTCGGCATTGAGATGAATCCCGTTGAGCGTGAGCGGCTCATCCGCGGCGTCGTAAAGTGCCGATGTCGCGGCAAACAAATCGATGAAAGAAGTCTTTGCTCTTTCCGCCGCAGAACGGGTCGCCTCGGTGAATGCACTCAAGTTGGCGTTTAACTCCGCGCCGTCCGGCAAGAGTGTGTTGCCAGTGTTTTCGTATGCGATCGGGCTAAACAGAACGAACCGAGCCTCGACGCCATCCTGCTTTCGCAAGCCGCGATACTGATCGACCAACTTCACAAGTTCATCCTCGTAGGCCTTCGCACCGTCCGGGCCTGCGTGTGACTCGTTGTAGCCATACATCACGAAGACCACGCTTGGTGCGACGTGCTGTAGGTACTCGGTGTCGTTGGTGAACCCTTTGTTTCGTGGCCGTCGATTCACCATGTCGCCCGCAAAGCTCATGTTGCGGAATCGCACGTTCATGCCGCGTAGATGAGCCTGCAGCACGGTCTCCACCCAAGGATCGTGTTGCATTCGGTCCGCGAGTCCATTGCCGAAGATCGCGACGACGTCCTCTTTTTCGAACTCAAACGGGACTTGAGCCACCGACGTGTTTGTCAGCATCCATGACCAGCACAGAAGCAACGCGGCAAGAATCAGTCGGGGGATCCCAGCGATGGGCAGATGGCGAGACAGAGTAGTCATGCAGGAGGGCTCTCAGGAGGTGGGAAGTTAGCAAGAGTTTAGCTGAAGAACCCGATTCGTTGCGGCGGAATTGCAGCCGGTCGGGCGAGAATCGCAAACGTCTCGCGTAAAATTTGCGGTCCCAGCACGGCCTGATCGATTGTGACTCTTTCCACTCGAGTCGATCCGTTTGGGACACAGCTCAGCCGAGTTCAGCGCATGCATCGACATTAAGCCATCGCCCTTACCGAAAACGGCCGGTGCACTCGGTTTATTCGCCCAGGAACTCTCGATAAACCTGCATCGCATCTTCGCCCCATACGGACTGGTGCAGGCGGCTCGCCATCTCTTGGTCCGTCGCGCCGGTGTTGAAGACAACAACCGTCGCGCCGTAATCGAAATGTCGGCGGAGATATTCTCGCATCGACACGCCGCCGGGCCCGACTCCACTGGGCGTCGCTTCGGTGCTCGCCCAAGGTGGGTTGCCGTGCGCGGCCAACGCCTCGTACAGCACTCCAAAGTCGTCGCGCAAGGGGCCGACGGGGTAGGTTGTCCAGCCCGGGCGACACGATTCTGCGAATGCGATGGAGATCGGAGCGTTAGTAAACTCGACTCCCGGCGAGCCAATGACTCCAGCGCCCGCCGCGACATGGCTGTACATCTTGTTCGGTGGCACGCCCGCTTGCGCGAGCTGACGAGCCCAAAGCGAAATGTAATCCTGATTCACTTTCGCCAGCGCCGCCGCAAAGTCCTGGGGCGGCTTGTCTTTGCCGTAGCCGAGGTTGGTCAACGCATTGAATCCGAGAAGCTCTCGCGGAACCCCTTCTTGATCCATCTTCTTTGCCAGACGCGGATACAGCTTTTCGATCACCGAGTAGTTTGGCAGCGCGGGCTCCGCGCCGACGGTCACTCCCGCCAGCAGATACTCTTTGTCGGCATCGGCAAGCTTCTTCAGTCCCGCTGCGATCGCGGGTCCAATGACTCTACCGGCCAAACGTTTCACTTCGCGACGGACGGCAGGGCTGTTGTAGCAGATGACCGGTGGCATCTGCTCCGGCTGCCCCCAATCACGATAGCGATGCGGGTGGGCTTGTCCGTCCCAGTTCATCCACTCGACATTTTGGACGTTCGCGGGGTCGAAACCCGGTTTGGTTTCGTCGTTAAAATTCCAAAGGTCCGGTCGGTTCTCCCATTCAAGGTTTTCGACGGTGATGTACACACTGACGTCATGACGCAGCGCTGCCTCGATCGCGCCGTCGATGGCGCGAGCAACGATATCGGGACTCGCCCGATCGCTGAAGAGATGCTCGGGATCGAACCGCCACGCGGGAATCATCAGGTGAAAGCCCCAGTTGCGCTTCCTTGGATCGGCGACGGGACCGAGTTGTTGCTTTGTCCTTTGAAGTCCTCGTTCGAATGCCTCGATGTTGCCGCCGTGCAAGTGTCCTGCCTCCGGGACCGGCAAAACGATGTAGTGGGTCTCGTCGGATTGTCGTCGAAACTTGCGAAGTCGCTCCGCGTCGACGGGGTCCGTCCCGGTCTCGATAAGCTGAAGCGCCCGATCGATCAATTCCTCGGCGCGTTCAAACTCGCCTGCACTCGCGTGTGGGTGGAACCGGGACATGATCTCACCCACGCGTCGCCAACGGTCCGCGTGTTGCTGAAATTGTTGCATCTTGCGCTCCAAGGATCGTGGCGGTTGATCCTGCGCCACACCGCGCTCGCTAGCGGTAAGGACGAACAAACACGCCAATCCAAGCAACCATCGCTTGCCACTGCGACGCACCACGCTCGCGGGGTCTTCGTAGAATGCACGGCACATCGTGGCTGTGGGACGATGGGGATCCGCTAACCACATGAGTCATTCACTAGCTTGAGGCTTGGTTTTCTGTTTTTCCGAGAGATGCCGGTCGAGCAAATCGCAAGCTTGCTTTCGTAGGTTCGACCCAACCACCAGTTCCTTGTCCATTACAAGGTGTCGATCATCGGAGCTCTTGTACGTTGGCCAAACCGGTTTGCCGGCAACATTCGGGTTGCCAGTTTTGGCGAACTGGACCCAGTAGTCCATGAACGACTGTGACAGGGCCGCGTCGTCAGGCCTTGGCTCTTCCAGGTTGCCGAACACGTAACCGATCTCCGCTGCGTGCGCCGCCCCCATCCAACCCCAAACTGGTTTGGTGAAGTGATACATCCAGACGTCCGTGCCTTGACCATTCATCGCCCGTGCAACGCGTCGCGCGGGCTGAATGAACCAGGTGTCCGAAATCTGTTGAACCGCGACGCTCCAGAGTTTCTCCTCCGACTCCGGCGCGTAGAAGTCCGCGATCTGTTCAGCGTCATTACCGAACCTTTCCACCATGGCTTGTCGGTACGATTCGAGAGTTCCGCCAAAGGCCTTTCGCGGAGCGAACATGGTTCCCTCGTCGCGGTTTGTCCCGATGATCATCGGAACGTCGTGCTGTTCACCGTCGGCGTAAACTCGATGTGGGTCCTTGGGGAAGATCCAGCCGTCGGTCGCGACCGGCCACCGTTGTTTCATTTTGACCAACAGATCGGCGGCCGGGATGGCGCGCAGTTTCGCCAATACCTCGTCGGCGTCTGCATCGTCGCCGAGCAATTTGCGTGCTTCCGCTTTCCCATCTTCCTCCGCCGCAACGCCGTTTTCGTTCTCCGACTTCAGACGCCGAAAGATGCCGGGGTCGAGCCAGGGGCTCTGCAAGATCGCCCGGTGAAACAGCCCCTTCGAGAGCGGTGTTGCCGTCAATAAATAGACGCTCGTTCCACCGGCGGACTCACCAAAGATGGTTACGTTCTCGGGGTCGCCGCCGAAGTTTTCGATGTTGTCGCGGACCCATTCCAATGCGGCGATTTGGTCGAGGATCGCATAGTTGCCCGACGAACCTTGGGGCGATTCCTCGGACAATGCCGGGTGCGTCATAAATCCGAGAGCACCGAGACGGTAATTGAGGGTGACCGCCACGACGCCACGTTTTGCCAACTGGGTTCCGTCGTAGCCGGCTCGGTGGCCGGAACCCTGTGTGAACCCGCCGCCGTGGATCCAGACCATGACGGGACGCTTCTCGGACGTTCGCTGTCGGTTCGTCCAAACATTGAGGTAAAGGCAATCTTCACTCTGCCCGGGACGCTCGTTCTTTTGAAGCGACCTCGAGCCAAACGTGTCGCAGACGCGGATCTCGGCCCACGGCTTGGCCGACTGCGGAGGCTTCCAACGCAGCCCACCTACCGGTGGCGCGGCATACGGGATTCCCTTGAAAACCTCGATGGACTCATCAAGTGACGCAGTGCCAGAAACCGGTCCGAGCCCCGTTTGCACCACGGTCGATTGAACTTCTGCGTTATTCGGAGTCGATTGCGAAACCTTGTCGTCTTGCGTGATGCAGTAGAGCTTCGACATCGTCCGGACGAGCAATTGGTTTCCAACGACGCTCGGCGTCGCGATGCAGAGTTCGTCGAGCGGGTTGGTTGCCAGAATCTCGAACTCGGGGCCCGCCTTGATGACGTAAGTCAAACCGTCCTCGCTGAGGCAAAACACTTTCCCGTTGTAGGCCCATGGCGACGACGTGAACGATCCTTTGGGAGAGAACCGTCGCTTGCCATACACAAGCTCGCCCGTCAACGCGTTGTGACAGGTCATAAATCCTTGGTCGTACACGGTGTACAGGAAGTCGCCGTAGACAATTTGAGTGGTGTTGTAGGGAGACGCCTGCGGTTGGTACCACTGAATGAACTCGCTCTTGTCAAATTTGCCGCCAGCGGCAAGCTTCCCGTTCGCGCCAGGTCGGATGGCGAACGTCGGTCGATGGGCGTCACCGACATATCCAGAGGAGACGTAGCACAGTCCGTGCGCGGCGAACGGCGACGGTATCACAAGCACCGACATATCGCCGTCGAAGCCCCAGAGTTCTTTTCCGTCGAGCGAATAGCTGCGATTCAGTCTTTGACCGGGAACAACGATCTCGGTTCGGAGTTCGTTTTGCCACACAAACGGTGTGGCCCAAGACATTGTCTCGTCGCGGTCTGTCCGCCAACGTTGCGACCCCGTTTCAGCATCGTACGATGCGATCCACGAGTCTTCTTTGTTGTCGTAGACGACAAAGACTTGGCCGTCGTGGACCACCGGCGAGGCCGCAGCGCCGTAGTCTAAGTTCGTCTTCTTCGGCTCAATCTCTTTGGACCAAATCAAGTCGCCTTCCAGACTGTAGCAGTACAACCCGAGATCGCCGAACAGAACAAACAACCGTTCGCCGTCGGTCGTCGGCGTTTCGGCGGCATACGAACTCTTGGGATGTCGCGGCACCAACGGGCGACCGGTGTGTGCTTCACGCCGCCAAAGTTCGTCGCCGCTCTTGAGGTCAAAGCAATACACCATCCAGTGGTGAATGCCTTTGGCCGGATCACGGACGCCCTTGCCGAGATAGAGCCCCGGCTTCGGCTGGATGTTCTCCTCGTCCGCCACCACCGAGGAGACAAACACTCGGTCACCGACGACAATTGGGCTGCCCCATCCTTGTCCGGCGACGTCGACCACCCACGCCACGTTGTCCGTTTTGTTCCAACGATCTGGAAGTGCGGGATGATCCTTCGCAACGCCCGTCGCATCGGCGCCTCGAAAACGAGTGAAGTCTTCCGCCGAGACGCACGGCACGCAAATGATGAACGAAACGAATAGAAGCCGGACGGCGGATGTCGCTTTCACGATGTCGGTTCCTTCACAGGTGCTCGGTAACGCATTGGATCACGTGCCGCTTCAGAGTCGTCGCGTCTGGGACGCGGGATCACGGAAAGTGATCGGCGAGATTGTAACGGACAACGACTTCGCCGCTCCTCTCGGTCGGGAATGCGGCGACGGGAAACCACTCGATCATGACCGTAACCCACTCGATCATGACGCGGCTTCGCCAAAGGCTGAGGGCCGTTGAGTCGCCGACCGGCTGCAAACGCACGCGCTTTCGTTGGCGGAAGGAATCGTTCGCGACTGGTTCTCTACGCGAAGTGGATCTGCGCGAGATCTACAAACCCGCGAGCCGCTGTTCTGAATCCCCGAAACGATCCAGTCGGACACCCATCCGATCCATGATCGAAAGATACAAACTACACAATCGCCGATCATCATCGGGCCGGTCGGTGTAATCGAGGACGCGTCCGGTCTCGAGCGTCCCACCGAGGGAGCCGATTTGGACGACCGGCACCCGTGAACTTTCGTGTTTGGAGCCGGACCACATGTTCGAAATGAACATCACCAACGAGTTGTCCAGCACATTGGAATTGCCCTCCGGCATCGACTCCAATTTTTTGGCCAGGTACGCGGCCTGACTGCAGTGGTACTGCACGATCCGCAGGTAATCGTCGGATTGGTCTCGGTGCGATGCACCATGGTGACCGTAACGGATACCGAGGAACGGATAAATCATCCCTGAAATGTCAATGTTCAACATCAGCGTGGCCACTCTTGTCTTATCTGTTTGAAAGGCCAGGGCAATGACGTCGCACATCAAACGCATGTGTTCGCGAATATCCTCCGGTAAGCCATTGTCGGGTCGATCCATGGTGATCAGTGGGCGACCACGGTCTTTGGCACGACCGGCGGCTTTTTCGGACGCCGCGCGAATTCGCTCGATACGTTGCTCGACTTCGCGGACGCTATTGAGGTACTCGTCCAGTTTCTCGCGATCACTCGAACTCAACCGTCGAGAGAGGCTTCGGGCGTCTTCTTGAACGCGGTCAAGAATACTTCGGTTGCGTGCCATCCCGCCGTTTTCGAAGAGGCTATCGAACGCCAATGCCGGGTAAGTCTCCATCGGCACGGGCGAGGTCTCGTTCTGCCAGGAGATATGCGAGCTGTACGCCATCGAGAAGTTGGTCTCGTGGTATCCCGTCACGGGTTGCTCGCAACCCAGCACAAGACTCGATTGAATCGTCTCTTGACCGATGTGCCGTGCAATCATCTGGTCCATGCTGATGCCGCCACCCAATTCCGATCCACGTTTCAGCGAAACGCCGGACAACAGGTTCCCAGTTTGGCCGGGATGAATTCCCACACCGAGTGAAGCTTGGTTGTAGAGTCCCGAGATAACATTCATCTTGGATTTGAAGGGCTCAAACGGCTCCAGGCAGCGCCCCAGTCGCATGTCTTCGCCCGCACCCTTGGCATGCCAATGGCGAGGGTTGATCCCGTTTGCCATGAATAAGGTGGCGACGCGTTTTGGACAAGCCACGCCGTCGTCGGTTGATTGCGTTGCGGCTTCCTCCGAGCCCCAAACGGTGATGGACTCCATCCAAGGAAGCGCCATCGCAACACCTGCTCCCCGTAGGAGCGTCCGACGAGAAGTACGGGAGTCGTGAGATGAAATCGCCATTCGGTCTACTCCGGATCGTTGGCCAGGCGTGGAGGAAAGTTTCGCCCGCGTTGGTTCAAGAACGTCGGGCTGGTGACGATCCGTTCGATCACTTCCCCCAGTGAGGTCGTGCGTCCTTGAGTCTCCTGTCGCATTGAATCGAGCAACAGGTCATCGGCCACAATGAGCGAACGTCCGAGCGCATAGCTTACGAGTTTTCGACACGCGTTTTCGACAAAATCCTGTTGGCGTTGGTCTCGAATATACTCACGCAGCCCAGTCACATCGTTGCGCGCGACGCCATCGGGCAATGTCACTGCGGTTTGAACGGATCTTCCGGCTCGATCGATCTCACGTCGCCGGCCGATCGGATCAAATGCCTCGAAAGCAACTCCGAGAGAGTCGAACCGATCATGGCATCCAGCGCAACTCGCATGCTCGCGGTGTTTTGCCAAGAGATCGACGAGTGACAGCTCGCCTTCGTCCGGTTCCTCGGGCGGTAGTTCCGGCACATCGGCCGGAGGTGGCGGAATTCGTTCGCCCAAAAGTTGATGCGCCACCCAGTAGCCACGTTTCACCGGACTGGTTCTTAGAGCATGTGCGTTCTTGGTAAGAAAAACGCCCATGGGAAGGATCCCGCCGCGACCAAACCGTCCGGCATTCTCGACACGCTTCCACGTTCCCCGCTCGGACCCCTCCGTCTCGATTCCATAATGCTTGGCCAAAACATCGTTCACGAACGTGTGATCGGCGGTGATGAATTCGTGCAATGCGCCGTTGCGTCGCAACAGATCGATCATGAATTCGGTGGGTTCTCGCGCCATGGCGTCACGCAGTGAATCATCGAACTCCGGAAACCGTCCGCGGTCCACGCCCTTGTGGTTTTCAAAACCGCTGTAGCCCAGCCAGTTGCCCGCGAACTGTTCGGCGAAGCCACGGATACGATCATCCCGAATCATCCGGCGTACATGCGACTTGAGAATCTCGGGTTGACTCAATTCGTTCCGTGCGGCCGACTCCAAAAGCAACTCGTCGGGCATACTGGACCATAAAAAATAGCTCAGCCGACTCGCCAAAGCGTATTGCGTGAGCGAGTGAATCGGCTCTTGAGAGTCACTCGGCAACGCGCAGTAACTGAAGTGTGGCGACATCAGGATCCAAACCAAGACGTCACGCAGCGCCGTCTCATGGGACCGTCCGTCTGAGTTCCGAAGTCGATCGTAGAACGCGCCGATGGATGCCTTTTCGGCAACGGAAAGTGGCCGACGAAACGCCTTTTCCGCAAACCGTGTGATCGACGCGACGTGCTTCGGTTCGGCGCTAAGTCGGGTCGTTTCAACCACACGCACGTTCTTATTCACTCGCTGAAAGTGCTCTCCGATGGCATCGAGCACGCGTGCCGAGGCCCCCGTTCGTTCTGCTTTGGCGAGGTAAACCTTGGCCAGCCGTTCGATCTTTTCTTCCGACGTAATGTCATCGTCTTCGCCGCGTGCAAAATCGAACTCGAGTCCGCCCATGAATCGCGACTCGCTCCGCTCGTACCAGATGTATCCTCGATGCTGGCGACGAGAGATGTCGGCGACAAAATCGAATTCGTGCCAGAGTTGGTCGAGCTCGCGCTGCTCCGCTTCACTTAGCAAGAGGTCGTACAACGGAGCGTCGTCGCGAAAGAACCCCATCTGGCTGTGGAAGCCGGCACTCAAAAGTCGCACTTTGCCTTCGTCCTTGACGATTTCGTTGGGACGATTCTTAAAATCGCGTCCGCGGCTGCGAACAAAAAACGTGTCGGGGAAAAGATCGCAAAACGCTTCGAAAGCCTCGACATACTTTTGACGTATTTTGTCGTCACGCGGAACCATCAACTCTTCACGTGGCAATCGCTCGGGCTCGAACTGCGCCAGTTCTCGAGCCATCGTCTGTCGTGCCCTCGTCAGTCGTTGCTCTGCCTGATAAGCCGAAAGTTCTTTTGCACGGACTTGTTTTTCGAATTTGGTCCCGAGTGTTTTCAGTCGCGAGTTCAACTCCGTTTGCCTTAACCGGCGGGCTTCCGCAATTTCTTCGTTCCGCTTCTTCAGACGCTGACGCAGTTGGGCGAAGTCGGCCGGTCGCTCGACGAGCGCATCGGGGTTGAGCGTTCGGCGATTCGCGGCTAGTTGTCGGTTCCGCCAGAGAACAAACGGCTGCGTGCCGGAATTGATGCCTTCGTGCGAAAGGTAGGAAACTGTGGGCGATAGTTGTACACGAAGCTGCAACACGAATTCGCCCATCCTTTTGCAGCCGGCTTTCACCTCCGCCGGATCAGTCGGACGGTCGGGCAGGCCATTCCAAAGCTTCCGAAGTTGCGCGATCGGACCGAAGTCGTTTTGGTCACCACGAAGCATCGACCAGATCGATCGAAGGTATTTGCCGCTGACCCCTTCCTGCGCTGCGACGTCGGACAGCAACGTTGTGTCGACGCCCGCGTTTTCTGCATCGGTGGCCATCTGCCGGAGCCGCCACGCGGCAAAAAAGTAGTCGGCGTAGTGCGTGTTCTGCGTATCGTAGAACTCAATGATGCGACGCACACAATATTTGTCGCGGTCGGTGTCCACCGTGACTGGGTGAGATGCAAATCCGATTCCATCGGGTGTGAGAACAAGATGTTCGGAGACGGCTCTTGCGGACTCGAGATATTTGGTGAGCAACCCCGGTGTCATCTCGAGCGACTCACCGGAATTGTCAAACCCCGCTTCGTTCGTTCGGTCGACGGGGAAGTGTCTGGCCGGCCGGATATCGTGACCGGTCAGATCGCGAATCGTATTGTTGTACTCCTTCACATTCAGCCGCCGAGCGAGGACCGGTCCCGGATCGCCAGCAGCAAGCCGGGCCTGCCGTCGTCGAAAGGATCGGCTCCATTCCAAGACCGCTTGACGGGACTCGGGCGTGGGCTGAGTCGAATCCTCCGGTGGCATTTCGCCGTCACGGATGCGATCGGTCAGATGTTGCCAGGACGTAAAGCTCTCCAAAACATCTTCCGGGCTCTGAAATCCGCTCAGATCAAACTTGGCTTCCGGAGCGTCTTCGCCGTGGCATTCCACGCAATGATCACGAAGAAACGGCCGCACGGTGTTTTGAAACTGCGAAGCCAACAGGTCTCGATCCGATTCGTTTCGGTCCGCCGCGATCACCGCGCCGGTCGGCTGCAACGCCAACACGAAGATCAGGGTCACGTTCTTTGAGATCGGCGACATCGAGAACACTCGGGGAGGGTTGGCAAAGACTCGATTCGAGAGCGTCGCAGTCGTACGTTCCGCATTTCCGAGCGGAAGCATTCTGGCGGAGTACCAGCTTACCCGATACCGTCGGGCTCAAGGATCCAACGACGTGGAGCCGCCTTCGATGGTGTCCAATGCCGTGCCGAAAGCGGTTGCGATGACGGAGCCGAACGTTGCCACTTGACTGGCCGTTTCGAAAGTGAAGCGTTTGGTGTCCGAGTTCACTCGGCGCGTTGTGATCGCAGTTGTTCGCTGGCACGTCGGTAGCCGGTCGTTGCGTCCCAGATCTTGACTACCGAATCGTCCCCGCCGGAGACGATTTGCATGCCGTCTGGACTCCAGACGACGGCATTGATGGATCGATCGTGGGCGACGAAGGAGAGAGTTTGTACGCCACGACGGACGTCCCAGATCTTCAGCGTTAGGTCGTAGCTGCCGGTCACGATCCGTGTCGAATCCGGGTTCCAGTCCACGCACGTCACACCACCGGTATGATCGCTCAATGTGTGTTGCAGTTCATAGGTTCCGCCGTCAAAGATCTGGACCGTGCCGTCATTGCTGCATGCGGCGATCTGTTTCCCGTCTGGACTCCAGCGAGCCCTGGTCACCCCGCCTTCAAAACGCGAGACCTTTCGAGGTGGTTTGCTGCTGAAAGGTTCCCAGGACTTGAGCGTCCCATCGTTTGGCGCGGCGATCAGGAGACGCGTCTCAAACGGATGCCAGTCGATGGTGCGGACGTACGATCGTTCGCGATGCGCGGCAAGCACCTCGCCAGTGTGGGCGTCCCAGACGTACACGTTCCCGCGTTGGCAGCCTGACGCAATCTGATTTCCGTCGGTGCTCCAACAGAGGGAATGAATCTGACGATGTTCCCCGCCTTGGTTCTCGGTGTGCTTGTCGAACTGCAGAAGGATGTCGCCGCTTTCAACGTCCCAGATCGTGACTCGATTGTCATGTCCGCCGGCCGCGATTCGGTCCCCCTGCGGACTCCATCGAACGGTGTTCGCGTCGCTTTGCCGCCCACGCAATTGACGTGCGATGGACAGGGAGTCAGGCTCGAACAGAAACGTTTCATAGGCTTGGCCGGCGACGGCAATGGTTCGGCCGTCGGGGTGCCAGTCCAAGGTGTAGATGTAGCTGCTTGGTCTACCGGGCTGAAGTTTGCTGACGCGACTTCGGTCCGCTTGGTCAGGCTTCCAGAGGCGAATGGACTGGTCGCGTCCGCCGGTCGCGATCATCGATCCGTCGGCGTTCCAGGAAACGGACCAGATACCGTTGGTGTGTCCGTCGAACCGATCCAAGAGCGTGCCCCCGCGGTCGTAGAGCCTAAGCAACCGGTCGGAACCGACACTCGCAAATCGGTCTCCATCGGGGCTCCAACTCACCGCCGTGTTCATGCGCTCGGTGTCCACGGTCCATCGTCGAGCGTCTGACTTGCGATCAAACAGTGCGATCCCGCCTCCAACGTCGCAGGCGGCGATCAAGGCCCCGCCGGGGTGGAGCGCGGCACCAAAAACCGGGTGATCGAAATCGGCGAACTCTGCCACCAACGCTTGCTTCTTCACATTCCACACCTGCACTTTGCGACCAATGCAAGCCGCGACGATCTCACGTCCCTGTCTTGGCCACTGGATCGCTTGAACCTGTGTGTCCATTTCCCACTGCGCGATCTTTTCATTCGCGGCGACGTCCCAAATCTGTAGACCGCCATGCAAGTCGGCGAACGCCATACGGTTCGGATCCCGCGGATGCCAGGCGACCGTTAACACTTCCTCCTCGTGGGAGATCGTATGGAGCCGTTTGCGACCTTCCACGCTGAAAACCACCACGGCGCCCCCGGGGGTGGAAACCGCGAGCCGCGAACCATCTTGGTTCCAAGCAAGCCCACGGATTTGACGCGGCACACGCCCGATCAATTGAGGCTCGTCATCGGGACGCCAGAGCCAGACATCGCCCTTGTTGTCACCGAACGCGAGTCTGTTTTCGCTGGGATGCCATTGCAGACACCAAACCCACTCCGAATGATCAAGCATCGCGGCTTCTTGGTCGCAGTGTGACTGGAGGAAATACCACTCCCAATTTCGATAGTCTTTGTCCGTCGCCGAAATGGCCCATTTGCCCGTCAGCTGTTTGATCCGTCGGATCCCACCGGTACGTTCAAGTCCTTGTCCGGCGAGATTCATCTCCGCCACATACAGTTGTGCCAAGCCCTCGTCGCGAAGGAGTGTCACTTCGTCGCGCTCCGATTCATAAAGCGACGCATTTCGATTGGCGCGTTGGCGGGCGCTGTCCGCCGAAAGGAAGAGTCCGAACGAGACGACGGACGAAACGATCAACAAACCAAGAAACGCGGCGCAGGCCAACGCGGCCTTGTAGTTGCGTCTCAATACCTTGCGGATCACGTAGAGTGAACTATCTCGTTTGGCTTCGATGGGCTCGCCCCGAAGGTAGCGTTTGATGTCTTCACCCATCGCTCCGGCGGACGCGTAACGTCGATCCTTTTCTTTGTGCAACGCCTTGAGAAGGATCGTAGAAACCTCGCCGTCAATGCGATGTCGTTTCAGGGCCTGTGAATCAGGCTGGACGTTTTTGATGGCAGAGAGATTTTCGGCGAGTGAGAAATCAAGCGGATACGGCAAATCGCCGGTGAGCAACTCGAACAACACGACGCCCAGCGAATAGACGTCCGTTCTCGTATCGACTTCGTCGTTGGCGCCGGCGGCCTGCTCGGGACTCATGTAGGCCAACGTTCCCATCACTTGGCCCGTCATCGAGACCGTCAACCTGGACTCGGTCGTGACGGACTTCGCCAAACCGAAGTCCAGAACACGCGGCTTGCCATTGGGATCGACCAGGATGTTGGACGGTTTGAGGTCTCGGTGCACGACGCCGCGCTGTTGAGCGTGGTTGACCGCTTCACAGATCTCCGTGAACAACGAAAGCGTGTCGCGGACCTTGAGCGAGTTTCGATTGACGAATTGATCGAGGTGCACGCCGTCGACGAATTCCATCGCGTAGAAATACTGGTCGTCGGCGAGCCCACTGTCGAACACCGGGACGATGCCCGGATGACGCAGACCCCTCACCAATTCGACTTCACGCTCGAAACGACGCTTCGTCGCGTCGTCGGCGAAGTGTCCCGAGAGCATGAACTTCAGCGCGACTTCGCGTTTGGTGCTTCGCTGTAGCGCGCGATACACCGTACCCTGGCCGCCCCGATGCAGTTCATCGAGCAGTTCGTAGCCAGGAATGGACGTTTGCGGTAACGGAAATCTGTCGTCGCTTGACGACCTCGCGGGCGGTTCGAGTGCCGCTTCGCCGTCGTCGAATGCGGCTAGCAGCTCTTGGACCTCGTGCTTCAATGCATCGTCGTCGCCACAAGCTTGATTGAGAAACTCGTCGACACTTTCCGCGGGGAACTCACATGCTTTTTCGAACAGATCTTGCACGTTCAACCAATGGTCTTGGTCCGATGCCATCAAGTCGCTCTGCCTCACGGGGATCATCTTCTTGAGAACTTCAGCGTAACTCGTCGCCGATCGCAGAGCGCGGTGTGTCGAACATTGCGTCGGTATTGGCGGCTGTTATCCTCGCGAGCAACTCCGTCATGAACGAATTGACCAACCCGGAGGAGGCAACGGGACCGTCCGCACCGGGGGCATGGAACGTGGAATGCCATTGGTCCGCGTAAGCTACCCGGCGGGCAAGCGAAGGATTTGTCTCGAGAAAATCAGAGAGCTCAAGAATTGTCTTCAGGTCGGCTTGGAATCGCTCACTACTCGATGCATCGAAGTCTTGGATCTGTTTCGAAGCGAAACGTTCCAATAATTGATCAACGACAATGCTTATGTCTTGCTCGTTTTCCAGGGCCGACTCGAGTGTCCGCATTTGAAGTTCGAATTCCGCTTCACTGTACTGATGTCCGGGCGGAAGCGCTCGGAGCGGAGGCGTCTGCAGAGGTGGACCGGAAGCGCCGCCGATGATCCATGCCCCTACCGCGATGCCGACAAGCAGGGCAGTCAATAGGCCGAGCGGCAATGCATAGCGGCGAGCCGTTTTTCGCAACCCATCGATCGGACCGTTCAGTTTCGCCTCGATCGAAGAACCCGCTTGAAACCGAAGCAGGTCGGCTCGCAAATGGTCGGCGTCTTGGTACCGGTGGGAAGGTTCTTTGGCGAGTGACTTGAGTAGGATCGCGATCAAATCGTCATCGACTCGATGGTGGCGAAGCGGATCGAGCATCGGAGCGGCGTTTTGAATCGCCGACAGCTTTTCCGTCAACTTCGAGGGTAGCTCGTAAGGCAGTCGCCCCGTCAACAACTCAAAGAGAATGACACCGAGCGAATAAACGTCACTTCGCGAGTCGGCTTCGTTGGCGTATCCTGCCGCCTGCTCCGGGCTCATGTAGGCCGGCGTGCCCATGACCTGCCCGGTCATCGAGATCCCCCACGTCTCCTGGTCCTGAACGTGACTCTTTGCGAGTCCAAAATCCAGGACACGAGGTCGGCCCCTCGGGTCGATCAAGATGTTCGACGGCTTAAGGTCGCGATGGACGATGTTGTGGCAATGTGCATGTCCGACGGCTTCACAAAGAGCCGCGAAGACTTCGAGAACGCTTCGGCGATCGGGGGATTCGGATTTGGTCCAGCTGCGTAGGTTTTGCCCGGCAACAAGCTCCATCACCAGATAAGGATTTCCATCGGTCGTCCCGCTATCGAAAATCGTCACGATGCCAGGATGAGAGAGTTGGCTGGCCAACTGGATCTCACGTTGGAAACGAAGCTGGTTCGCTTCATCGGACGAGGTCCCGGCGAGCATGAACTTGATCGCAACTTCACGCTGGGTGCTGAGTTGCATGGCTCGATAGACGATTCCCTGGCCTCCGCGAAACAGCTCTTCGATCAGATCATATCCCGGCAATCGGTGGCTCCCGGGGGAGCGTCCTGCGGAGATCTCGAATTCCTGTTCGTCCCGCTCAAACTCTTGTTCGGCGGCATCGTAGGACTTCAGGAGCGACTCGATCTCCGTCCGAATGGCGTCCTGCCCGTCACAGGCGGTCTCGAGAAATGCGGTCACAGGCTACCAAATGCATGGCAATTGGACGCTGGCTCAAGTCTGCCGTCACCTTCGGCTCACACAAGACGCTAGCATCGACGGCTATCCCGGTTGGATGTCGCTGTTTATGCCGCT
>JBCBLJ010000955.1:0-2943 GCA_038520195.1 Planctomycetota bacterium | reverse complement strand
TCAGGATTGGCGTCCTTCCACTGTTGCAGTTCGCTCGCTCGCTGTTGGTTGGCCGCATTATTCTGCTGCACCAACTGCACCAACAACTGATTTTGCTGCTGTTGAGCCGCCACCATGTGACGCATCAAATCAATCAAGATCTGGTCCTTTGATTTGCGTGGCTCCGCTTCCGCTTCGGCTGAAACATCGATGCGAAACACAGGTGACAAAGGTTCCTGATCAAAAGACGACATGGCGAATCACCTAGGCGATGAAGAGATAATGGCATCCGTTTCCGTCCGGCAATCGCACGGACAATTAACGGGTCCGAGTATAACCCGACTCGCGCAGAGGTGTGAACGAAACGCAATCCACTCGACAAATTTCCGTCGGCACAACAGGAAAAATCGCGCAAATCCGAAACTTTTTGATTGCGTCATCCCGTCTCGAATGGCTGTGAGGATTCAAGTTGTGACGACCGGATCGCCGAAGCTGATCGATGCGGTGACAACGCTCCGAGGATGGATGCCGTCGCCACCGCAACAACTCGAATAAACGGTACGGATGCAAGACTCGAAGACGGACGCAACCATCGGCTACTTCACCGTGGTCGACGACGAGCGGAACGGCTGCACTGGTGGACTGTTGGTGTTGGATCAAGCCGGGCGGCCGATCGAGTTTCAGTGCACGCTGCCCGTGCGACCAACCAGGACCCATGAAATCCTTTTCGGGCCAACCCTCAAAGAGCACGTGATCGGTCAGGTCGTCGGCAAGGCGTTGATCAAACGCTGCCGGACGCCCCTCACCATCCTGTGCGTTGATCAGCCAGAAGCATTGACGATCGATTCGTTCTGCACAACTCCGGTCGCATTGGTCCGTGAGGCGGCGGAATTTGACGAAGGCCCGATTTCACCGGACATGCTCAACGGAATCGAACCCGTCGAGGTCGCCGGTGCCACGTTGTTCGTGCCTCTTGAAAACGCGGACCTGATCGCTCAGCTCGCACAGTCTTTCGAAGACTTGCCAGATGCCGTCGAGCCATTCGCGCGCATCCGCGAAGCCATCCAGGAGGCGCAATCGCAGTTGGCTCGACAACGTCCGGAAGCCGCATGATGACTCCCATCGGCAGTGAGCTTGTCGCAGACATCGACGATCGAAACTCTTGGCACATCAACGACCTGTACCCGACCGAGACGCTTGAGCTTGCGCCGTCGGCTCTCGAAGCGGTGACAATCCCGATTCGGGTCCCAAAACTCGCCACCAAAGTGAACGGGTTTCTGTTTCCCGACGCGACTCGATGGATGCCGATCGGCAAGCCGAAAGACGACTCCGCGCGGGACAAGTTGATGGCGGAGTCAACGAAATCGGCCAAACGTCGTGCGGATCGAGAAACGAAACACCGGCGGATCAAGCCACCCGCCGATGTCGTGAAGTTGCAAGACCGACTCTTCTATTTACTGCAACCGCCACTCAACCTACTTGTCGGCGGAGGCCAATTAAAATTCCCCTTCGAGCCGTTTCCTTACCAACTCGACGGAATGGCATTTTTGTTTCCTCGCTATTGCGGGATTCT
Source organism: Planctomycetota bacterium (assembly GCA_038520195.1). Classification (GTDB taxonomy): domain Bacteria; phylum Planctomycetota; class Planctomycetia; order Pirellulales; family Pirellulaceae; genus Stieleria. The sequence goes on along the minus strand of JBCBLJ010000955.1, from coordinate 1,391 downwards.
TGCCGACGAGATGGGACTCGGTAAGACAATGCAAGCCATCAGCACCATTCGGTTGCTGCTGTGCAGCGGTGAAGTGCGAAGCGTTCTACTCGTTTGTCCGAAGCCACTGGTCACGAACTGGTTACGCGAATTCAGCGTCTGGGCGCCGGAGATTCCGATCGCCGCGATCGAGGGCAACGCATCGAAACGAGCGTTCCAGTGGCAGTCGCCCCACATTCCCGTCAAGATCGCCAACTACGAATTACTGATGCGTGATGAGGCGACGCTTCTCGAAAGCGGGCTGCATTTTGACTTGGTCGTGCTCGACGAAGCTCAACGTATCAAGAATCGGAGTAGTACCACCGCGCAGGTGGTGCGCAGCATTCCTCGAACGCGATCCTGGGCGTTGACCGGGACGCCGGTCGAAAACTGTCCGGATGATTTGGTCGGGATCTTTGAATTCCTATCGCCCGGATATCTGAAGCCAGGCATGCCGATGCCGCAGCTCGCCGAACGGGCACGCGACTTCATCTTGCGCCGCACCAAAGACATGGTGCTCGATGACATGCCGCCGAAGCTATACCGTGACGCGGATTTAGAACTGACGCCCGAGCAGTGGTCGACGTACGAAGCGGCCGAAAAGGAAGGCGTCGTTCACTTAGAGAACTTGGAGCAATCACTCACGATTCAGCACGTCTTCGAACTCGTGCTGAGGCTAAAACAGATTTGCAACTTTGATCCTGTAACCGGAGCGAGTTGCAAGCTCGAGCGACTCGTCGCTGACATCGAAGAGGTGGCGGCGAGCGGTAAGAAAGCGATCGTCTTCAGCCAATGGGTCAAAAGCCTCGATCGAATCAAGCAAGCGCTCGCGCCGTACGGGCCGCTTGAATACCACGGCAAGATCCCTCAGAAGAAACGCAACTCAGTGATCGATCAGTTCAAGAACGACCCCGAGAGCCACGTGATCCTGATGAGCTATGGTGCGGGGAGCGTCGGATTGAATCTGCAGTTTTGCGAGTACGTCTTTCTCTTCGACCGATGGTGGAACCCGGCGATCGAGGATCAGGCCATCAATCGGGCTCATCGATTGGGAGCGGCGGGAGCGGTGACGGTCACAAAAATGATGGTCGTCGGCACGATCGAACAGCGTATCAATGAGGTGCTGGACAAGAAGCGTGAGATGTTTGACACGCTGTTCTCAAGTGAGGCAAGCACCAGCGCAAAGACGGGGCTGAGCCGCGAAGAAGTGTTCGGACTCTTCGACCTCCGCGCCCCAGGCGGCAAGAAAGTGGCCTAGGGAGAGAGTGGAGTACGGAGAGTGGAGAGTGGAGACTTGAGAGTGGAGAGTGGAGACTTGAGAGTGGAGAGTTGAGAGTTGAGAGTGGAGAGTGGAGAGTGGAGAGTGGAGAGTG
>JBCBLJ010000508.1:0-6177 GCA_038520195.1 Planctomycetota bacterium | reverse complement strand
TTGATTGCACATGTTGCAATCGATGCATTTACCTTTCTCGGGAATCGACATCAAGAGCCGCGCACTGCAGGGAGAACCGGTCACGCTTGTCGACACACCCTGCGTTGGCTGTGCCGAATGCGTGATGCGGTGCCCGATGGAAATCTTGCACCTCGGTGAAGTCCCCTCGGAAAAGCTGCACCAAATCGAACTCCCTATCACTGCGGGTGCAACCAAATCATGAAGAAAGACGACTCCTACTACGGCGGTTTCTTTTGGGTCGCCGTCACCTCATTCATCGTTCCACTGTTCGTCGCCTACGCGGCCTTTGATAAACTTTCGCCGACGACCAAACCGACGCCCACGCCCGACGCGTCAGGCGTGGACCAGAATCTCTGGGACTACCTGGTTCGCACTTATGTCGAGCATGGATTGGTCGACTACGAAGGACTTTCGAAGGATTACCTCTTCACGACGTATCTCGGTCAAGTTGCCTCGTGCGATCCAAGCAAGCTGGAATCGCGCGACGATCAGTTAGCACTCCACTGCAACGCCTACAACGCGTTGGTGATCAACGGCGTCATCAACCACAAGATTCACCAAAACGAGAAGAACGTCCTCAATTTCACTCCCAAAGAGGTCGCCGACGAGATCGCGGAACTCGACAAGCAAATCGAAGCGATCAAACGTAGCCCCGAAGGCAGCGCCGAACGAGCCGACCTGCTGATGAAAAAAGCAGACAAACTCCGCGCCGATTCGAACTTCTTTCGAATCCAGGAATACATCTTCGCCAACGAAACCATTTCACTCGACACGCTCGAACACAAAATCATTCGCCCAACGTTCCAAGACCCACGCGTGCATGTCGCACTCGTCTGCGCCGCCAAGAGTTGCCCGGCGATCCGCGGGGAAGCGTATCTCGGTGCCCGAGTCAACGAACAGTTGGATGATCAAGCTCGCCAGTTCGCCAACAACGAAACCTACGTCAGCTACGATCCGATCGACGAAACTGTCCAGCTAAGCCCCATCCTCAGTTGGTACGGCGAGGACTGGGACGCTGACGGCGGTTACCTCAAATGGCTGAGTGAACGTGTCGAAGACACCGGCCTTCGCGACCAAGTCGTTGCCGCCGACGCCGGCGACACCAAGGTCGCATTCAACAGCTACGACTGGGGACTCAACTCCCAAGCCGGCTCTTCCGGCGGCGGGGGAGCAGGCGGCGGTGGCTTTGGATCCGGCTCCGTTCCCAATGAGTAGCCAATAGCGAAAAGCACGCGCTGTTCTCGATTGATCCGCTGCGTTCAAAGCGATGCTCCGTCATCAAGCCGACGCGTCAGGCTCGCTTCTCGACGGGGGTGGCAAGAGGAACGCGTGTAACCTCGCGAGAAGAATCCTCGACGCGAGCTCCGCGGGGCACAATGCCTTCATGGAGCGGTTGACATCTTGTCGGGTCCGTTCGATTGTCTTGATGGATTTGTCGATTCGTCGTGCAATCGCCTTGTTGGGTGTCCCGTCCGCGGCGAGGTCCGCTACCAATCGCTCGCGTTCGTTAAGCTCCAGGTAGCGGTTTCGGCAATCGATGGATGTGAGCTGAATATCGAGTAGCGGTAGACTCTCGCGTGCCTCACTGAGTGCACCGCACAACTCTTCATCGCTCATCGCGGCGTTGACCATTGTGTGGGCGAGCCTCATCTGACATCGATCAATCGCTGAGTCGCCCACCAACAGTATGGGTGCCCGAAGTGGGAGTGCCGCGAGGACATCCTCGAGGGCGTCGAGGTCCGGTTTGATGAACTGCTGTTCCAAGACCAGGTACTGTGGCTGCGAGTTTGTGGCGAGCGACTCGATCAACCGATCCATTCTGATCACGCGGTGCATCTGTAACCCCGCGTATTCCGCGAAACGTCCCAAACGCATCGCGATCGTTGAGTCGTTGCCGGCCAGAAGAAAGAACGGGGGTTGTCCGACAACCGTCGAGGGTCGATGAAAGGAATGATGAGTCGCCATGGCCAAGTCCTCCTGATTGGGAGTGGTCCGTACAATGCGAGTGCCCCGATGCATGTCGAGCACCTCGGTGACTGACCGAAATGCGACAAACTCGCTAGGGACGACTATCGGCAGTCAGGGCAAACCCGATGAGCGAGGAGGGAAAACGGACGTGAGTCTTTCACGCCTCTGACGTGATTGATCGGCGACCCAAAGTCCTTGTCAACTCAAGGCTCGAGCCTGCCTTGCGCTTCATGCGAGCGATCAAAGGTCGCGTTCCCACGTCAGAACGGCCAAGACCGGATCGTGGTCGGAGACAACGGGTTCGTCGACGATCCGCGTCTCAATCACCCGCCACGAGTCTCGCTTTCGCAGCAGGATGTAATCGATGCGAGATTTCGGCGCAAGCACATCAAGCCAACCGTTGTCGAGCAGCTCTGCCATCGGCGGGCTTGCGGGTCGCGCATTGAGATCACCCGTGAGAATGACCGGTAAATCGGACACTCCTCCGAACAAGCTTCGGAGCTCTTTGGTTTGGCCAAGCCGCGTCTTGGTGCTTTGGTGACAAAGGTGCGTGCCGACGAAGAGAAACTCCGGCAATCCATTGTCGGGCACGACGCGAACCGCCAGCGCCGTTCGCGGTTCATTGCCGTCGTTATAAGGCAATCGATGTGTCGTTGAGTCCTCGAGAGGAAAGCGGGAAAGGATGGCCTCGCCGTACTGACCACCGGCAAAATTCATGGCCTTGCCGAAGACATGGTGCATCTTCAACCGCTTTCCCAATTCTGCCGCCTGATCCAGGCCTCCGGACCGACTGGTCTTGTTATCGACTTCTTGCAGAGCCACCAGGTCTGGGTTGAGTCTCGCGATGGTCGCGGCCAGACGTTCGTAGTCGAATTTCCCATCCGTTCCGCGGCCATGATGGATGTTGTACGTCAACACTCGCAACGTCGCGGGACGAGGAGCGGCAGCCATTTCTGGTGCGGGATCCTTTTCGGTCAACTTCGCGATCACGGTGCCGCCACGCCCCGATGAATCGGCGACGCTTTGAATCGTCCACATGTCAGTCTGGTTGTCGCCATCAACGACGCTCCCGCTATAGTCGCCCCATGCGCCGCCTTCGGTGGCCGCCTTGCCTTCACCGAGGCTCATCATCGGTCGTAGCTCACCGAGCGGATCACTCGCACGCCGGTAGGCGAACCGAGGGCTGATGAACATGTCAGGCCCGGTCTCTTGAAATCCAACGAGGACATCAAGATCCTTGTTCACCGCGAGTGTGGTTTGGATGAAACTATTCGTAGGAGAACTCAGCCGGCCGCTCTGAATGAACTTGCCATCGGCGAGCCGCACTTGATGCCACTGCACGCCTGCCCGGCCGTCCACGTTCACGGTCTGAGAAAACCATAAATGGCCCCCTCGAATCACCAAGTTCTTTGGATTGCGATCGCCCGATGCCGTACGTTTGTCGGTTCCCTTCTGCGGCGACTGTGGAGGCCAGCCAAAGTACCCGAATTCGTGCGGAGCCCTCACCAGAGGTTTCGCCTCGGGCGTCCCGTCAGCCGACTCGCTGACACGCGTGATAAGGATGTCACGACCATCAAGCCTTACGAAATAGAGTTCATCGATGGCGTCTTGCGTCGCAACGGGATGTCCAAGGTTGCCCTCAAAGTGATAGACGGTCGCGGGCTTCCCCGCTTTCGCGTCCGCCGTCCTCAGCACGAATGTCTGAGCCTGTCCACCGGGAAACGTGTATCCGATCCACTTGCGACTGTAGCCGATCCCTCCACCATCGCGCCCCTCGGGCGCCGGAATAGGATACGTGTGCCAGACTCCGGTTGGATCCGAACTGGCCGAAACAGAGATGTTGACTGGCTTTTTTTCGTCACGGTCCCAAGGATTCCATAGGTCAAAGCCGAAGACCTGATTGTGCGCATCATAGAACAACTTCGGGTCGATCCCGCCGTTGAAACACTGCTGCGAAACTCCCTGAACGAACTCGCCCTGCTTCGTGTAAATGATCAGGCCGTTGTTCGTACCTTGCAGCACATGATTCCCACCTACGGCGATTTGCGGATCGACCTGGCGATTGCCGTCTTGGGAACCGTCGAACACGAAGACGCCGTTGACGGTCCGCGGGTTGCCTCCTTGTTTCCGTTCGCGGCAGGTTCCGCGCTTGTTGAACGAATCGTTGCGAATCGGGTCGATTACCTCGGACCGAAGTGGCTTCAGCGACTGCCCCGAGACGCTGGACACGGCGCACCACGTTAGGAGGACAGCGAGGGCGAACCTGGACATCTCAATCACTTTCATAGAGTTCGTTTCGGGTGGATGGATCGGAAGGAGGAGGTTGGTCGATCGATTGCTGCCGGTCGTCTTTGCTGCCGGAAAGCGTCGCTCCGTAGCCCCATCGGTCATGCCGATCGAGCATGAGTTCCCAGGGCCCAATTCGGCAAGTCGCGTCTCGATCCGGTGAGCGTCCCCAAGATAGCCGCCGATGCGAAAGCGTAAGACGCAAGACGTGACTCTGGCACGGGATCTGGCTCCCCAACACAAATGGGTCTGCGACTGACCCAGGGTACATCGTAGCGATCCCGCCCGGTATCATCTGGCATCGGACGGCGATCAACCGAACCCGATCCGATTAGAGCGTGTCCGGCGAATCAGCGAGCGTCGCGACACGATCGCCCAGGTGGTGGAATTGGCAGACACAGGGGATTTAAAATCCCCCGGCCAAATGCGGCTGTGCGGGTTCAAGTCCCGCCCTGGGCACTGCTGAGAGTTGTTGTTGGGAATCACCTCGCTCGAAACAGACTTGACCTGATTGCCGAGCAAGGAACTCTCCCCGCGTTGCGATCAATTTTTGCTTGCTCAAAACGCGACACTCATTCGGGAGGGTGAAGTTCGCCAGCAAGCGTCTCTCAAGCCGCGTTGTGTTCGTTCCCGCAGCACTAGTTGGTGGCCAAACTCTCTGATGCAACTTGCTGAGAAAGGAAATCATGGTCGCCAATCCATTGATCAACAGACTCAACGCTCGACTCTGCGGCCATCATCACCCGAGAGCCGGCGAACTCGGTGCGAAGCTGACTCGGCAACTCGGGCCAATCAACGGCGAGTTTCAAACGTGCGTCGGATAACGTCATGAACTCAATTCTCCATCGCAACTCATCGAGCCAGTCGTGCTGAGACGTTACCAGCTCATCTGTTGAACGAATCCAAGTCGATTCGCCCTCACCCGCGCCGACTGTCCGTGCAATTTCATTGATCACACCGAGCGCATCGCGCGGTGTCAAAAAACCGTCGCCGTTTTGGTCCAGATACACGTGAGGAAACTGGGCGATTAGCGTCGGATGCAGCAGCTCATTGTTTGCGAAGTTGTAAAAGCGTCTCCGATTCAACTCATTGATGATCACCAATGCATCGCTCGGTGAAAGGCTGCCATTGTTGTTGACATCACTGTTCCAGACGAGGTTCTGCCACGGCCGAGGAAAATCAATGTTGATCCGCTCCCCACCGCCACCGGTGTGAACCGCCGATCGCAAGAAGACGCCATCAACGATCGAGCTCAATCCCATTTCCCAATTGCGCGGCTGCACAAACTCAAGAGCGTCTCCTTCGCCACCCGCGATGCGAATAAACTCGCCTCCACCCGCCAGGGAGCGAGCACTGTCAGCGTCGACCAACGCAGAGATCACGTGGTCTTCTCCAAGATCAATGATCTCGAATCCTGTGATGACGATCCGCTCTTCGGTCGTTAAGTCCAACTCGCCATCCATTCCGGTGACGAGCAGCGTATCCTCGCCCGCCTCCCCACTTACGCGGAGTGGTTCGGTCAATGCAAATGCGTTCATGTCCAACTCGAATCGATCGTCCGAATCCGTGCCGACGACTCGCAGTGTGTTGACGTCATCGAGTGGTGCGGCGAACAAGTCGGTCGAAGAATCGGTGACGACCACTTCGGCATCGCGTACGGCGATTACCGTGCGGTTCGCGATCACGTCCACGAGCACTTCGGGAGCCTCGACGCTCTCAAGTATTGAAACGATGTAGTCTTCGACTTCGCCGTCCTCGGCAAGTCCTGTCGGCGCGAGCATCCCTGCCGAGCTGACGCGAAAACGAGCCGCAGCGGTTCCCGGAACGGTGACCTCCGGAACCTCAAACGACAGCGTATTGCTTCCTGGACTCAATTGGTGATTCGCCGCAATTTGCTCTCGC
>JBCBLJ010000555.1:0-5731 GCA_038520195.1 Planctomycetota bacterium | reverse complement strand
GAGGTGCTCGCGTCGCATTTCAGCCTAGGCACTGTCCCTTAAATGGTTCGAAGCATTCTCCGGATTGCAGCTAGCTTCACAAAAGCCAAGTACGACGCAGCGAGTTTATCGTATCGGGTCGCCACCCGACGTGATTCCTTGAGCCAGCCGATGAGTCTTTCGACAATATTCCGCCTTCGATAGCAGGCTCTGTCGAACGGGGCGTCCACTGTTTCGTTTTTGCGTTCTGGAATCACCGGTTCGATGTAGCGATGAGTGATCGACTCGCGAATAGCCTTCGCGCTGTATGCTCGGTCACCGGCGACCGCGTCGGGACGGTTACGATAAAAGTGGACGCTCAACGCACATTGGTCGAAGAGATTTTCAAATTCTTGAGACTCATGTCGTTGGCCGGGAGTTGCCGTGACGGACAGCAATGTTCCCCCTCCGTCGATCATCACATGCAGCTTTGTCGAATAACCGCCCCGAGAGCGACCAAGAGCGTGGATTTCGTCGCTCTCATCGCCTGCAGTGGTCATGCCAGAGGCAACTCGATGGGCGCGGATGACACTTCCGTCGACGCACCAAACAGTTCGGTCGACATTACCGAGCATGTCAAGCTTGCGAAGTAGATGTTGGAAAATCTTGTCCCAGAGTCCTTCGTTCACCCATCGCCGGAATCGATTGTACGTCGTCTTCCATTTCCCAAACTCAACAGGCAGGTCACGCCATGGACTCCCCGTCTGAAGAATCCAGATGATCCCATTGATGATCGGACGATGGTCGTTCCAATCACGCCCTTTTTGTCCATTGGAACATGCTGGCAAGAGATGTCGGATTGCGTTCCAGCTCTCATCCGTGAGATCATGACGGGACATTTGGCTTCCTCCGTGAGTTGCTTTGGTCGGTGACTCAGGAGGTTGTCAAATGTGTCGTCCTTTACGAAAGAGCATTTACGGGACAGTGCCTAATCTCGATGCTGTTCTCTTTGCGAGGTCGTCTTTCGTTGGCGATGTTCTGGATTCTTGGGGCGGCGGTTAATTCGGTCTTTTTTTTGTCGAGTGCGTACGTGGCTTCCATGATTGCAAGCAACTCAATCTTGGTTGCAACGATTGGAATTGTCGTGTCGGAATCCTTCGTCTGGGTCTGCTTGGCATTGCTGGCCAAGCGGTTTCACGATATCGGTTGGCCCGGCTGGTTCGCCATCGCTGTTTTCTTCCCAGCGGGTCAGGCATTCTTGACGGTCACCGCCGGTATTGGACGCGGCACTCACGGGCCAAACCGATACGGAATGGATCCCCGTTCCATTTGGTTTCCGGGAATCGTCGACCCGCCAGTGCGGTAATGGCTCGCGTGAGCCAGAATCCAACGCTCGCGAAAGAAGTACGCGTGCCGATGGCGAAGGGCTCTGTTGAAGATGACCGGCCGAAGTGTCTGGCCGTGCTGGTCAGCGTTTAACCTTCAGATTCCACAACCATCACGCCCGAGTAGGTCGTCAGCGGATGCGCGACGAGTTGGCATTCCACCGTGGAGCAACGTATTCGGCTCTTGTCCAAATTCACCTTGGTTTCTTCGCGCGACTCTCACTGGCCCCCGCATCGAATCTCCCTGCCGCAACCGACTTACCTTCAGCTCAAACGAGCTCTTCCGTTCGCGACCTTCGTGTCCTCTTTGGTCCCCTCTGCCCACGCACGGAACTGGCGTGATTGTGTCATTGTTGGCGTCGGTTCGCCGTGGAAGTCGAGTGCGAGAGAAGAAGTTTTGGTGGATGCGCATGCTTGTCGGGTTTGTGAGACCAGGCTGCGACTGTTTTGTTCACCAATTGGATCGGTGACGAAAGGATCCGCGGGTTCTTGTGTCAAGATTACATGATGTCAGCGTGGGGCGCGTCTGGTTTCAACGACCGGATGATCATGTCGCTCTCTTCAATACCGCGATGAATTCTGTCCTCACTCCGCTCTGCAAGCGATATCACGCGTCCGTCAGCCGAATCGTCGCGGTCGACAATTTTTCCTGTGAGGTCATCGACGGCAAGACGGTCGTCAGCGGGACCGTCGAGAGCCGTGACGAAGCCACACTCCTTGGAACCGTGGCTCGACTCGTACCCGGTGGCTCCCAATTGGTGATCAAGATCAACGTCGCCCCGACGCGCCAACTTGCACGGGAGTGACACTCCGTCGGCAGACTACTTCGCCTTCGGCCGCCGGACGTTGTCATCGCCCACGCGATCGATGAGTAGTGCGAACGGATCGACGCCGACTTCGTCGGGCCGCTCATCGGTTATGAACGTGTGAGTGTGCTTGCCTGAGGAAAGCTTCATCGATTCTCGGTAGAGTGTTTTCCCATACTTTCGACCGTCTTCCGGCTTTGCGAATGCGCCGACTTCGACGAAGTCGTCCATCTCGACTTCCGACTCTTCGCCGTCCGCATCCGCCACCAGCTTCTTCGTCTCGAACTCCAGCGTCACCTCAAAGCGTCCGTCCTCGGTGGGCTTGTAGGTTGCTGCGACGGCACGGTTGTCGAAGAGTGTGATCTGTTCGAAAAGGTCTCGCAGCAAATACTGCTTGTCGGAGGGTGTCTGCTTTCGAAGGGCGGCAATCAGTTCAAGCGACGTGGGATACGGCGGATCTTTGTAAGCGTACTTGTTGACCAATTCTCTAAGAGCTGCGTTGACCTTGTCTTCGCCGATCATCTCCTTGAGATAGTAAAGCACGACGCTTCCCTTGCGGTAATGCACATAACCCTGCGACGCATCAACGGTCGTCAGCGGTTCTTCCCGAAGCGCATCGCTTCCGCGCGATCGAAGGTAACGGTCCATCTCGTACCGCAGGAATTTCCGCATCTTGTCCCGGCCGTACTCGCGTTCCATCACCATTAGCGCTGAATACTGGGCCAGCGTCTCCGACAACAGCGTCGCACCTTCAACGCGGGCACCAATCACCTGATGGGCCCACCACTGGTGAGCCATTTCGTGTGCGACGACGTAAAACACCATGTCGATGGAGTCTTCGCCATCGAGGTCGGCGATAAAGCCGATTCCCTCGGAGTAGGGCATCGTTCCGGGGAACGCCTGCGCGAAGTTCGCCCAGCGGGGAAATTCAATGATTCGGGCCTGGTTGTGGCGATACGGGCCAAAGTTCTTGCTGTAGTAATCCAAGGACTTGCGCATCGAGTTGAGCATCTTGTCCACGTTCCAGTGGTGCTCGGGATGGTAATAGACTTCGAGGTCAATTCCCAAAACCTCGTCGCGTTTCACTTCATAGTCAGCCGACATGAAGGAGTAAAAATTGAGCGACGGATGATCGACCTTATAGTGAAAATGGCGTCGACCGTCTTCGGTCCATTCTCGGATCAGGGAACCGGGTGCGATCGCGATTTGGTCACTGCTCGTGCTGATGAAGGTCTCGACGTCGACCCAATCGGAATTGTTGCTGATGTAAGTATTGCTGCAGTGCGGACCGCAATCGGCGTGTAGTTCCGCCATCCGGTTCGGTTCACCCAGATCACGTTTGCGCCGGTCGCTGCGAACGCTCAGCTCGGCGTTCGGCTGGTAGCCGATCTGGGGTGCGAGCTGATTGTTGAAGAAGGAGCCGTTGGTCATGATCTGCATGACTTGCGTGGATTGCGCAAAGCCTTGGGGCGCGTACGCGACCTCAAAGCTCATCTCACGCGACTCGCCGGGCTGCATCGGCTCGTCGAGATCATAGATCCGATAGCCGAGTCGCGCGTCGTCGGTCACCAACGTGGAGTCGGGCAAGTCGATGCTGTGTTCATAGTTCGTGTCGAATGAGAAATGGACTTCTTCGATCGGTTGCTCGGATTTGTTCTTGATCGTCTGCTGCCCTCGGAACGAAATACTCCGAGTGCTCGGATAGAGGTCGATGTCGTAGCGAACATCGGTAATCCGCGGTTGAACGAGGTCGACATACTTTCGGTACGTTTTCTCGTAGTCGGCGACCAAGTCCTTTTGCTCGGTCGATGAGCGGACCACATTGAGCATGTGAGTGTTGTAGAAAATCCAGCTTCCGCTGACGGTCGTGCCCAGGGCCGCGACGCAGGCGACGCTAAAGACTGGTCCGGACAGACGCTGGCTCGCAGCAGAAAACCGCCTGGAATAACGCGTTTCTTTCCCGCGTTGCCACAACAGCACGGTTGCCACGGCGAGTAGGACGCCGACCGTCGTCCAGTACACGGCGAACCAGCCGATGCTCTCCAGAAAGGGTCCGAATCCAATGAAGTCGGAGTAGACGTAAGAGGGTCGCGCTCCGTAATTCACCATCAGCGACGGTACATCGAGCGCGATCCAGAGAAACTCGTTGCCAAGCAAGACCACGATGAAAAGAAAGTAGCCGACGTATTTGTTTGGCGAGACCACGTGGCAAAGCATCGACAAAAAGATCAGCCACATGAGGAGCATCCCATCCATCAGGAGGACCTCAAAGGCGTACTGTCCGAGTTGGTAGCGGGTGAATCCCTGCGTTGTTTGATAGAAGATGCCCGAACTCGCGTTGACCAACTGCACCAGCAGGACGAGCGCCATCATGACGCTGAATTTCGCAATGTAAGTCGTCCAGGTCGGATAAGGCATCGCGTCATAGACCTCATCCAACTTGGATTCTCGCTCCTTCCACACCAGTACGCCGCTGTAGAAGGTCACGATCGCGATGGCGAAAAGGAATGTCGCGCCTCTGACGGTCTCGATCACGCTGTACGTCACCGGCAACGCGCTATTGCCGAAGCCTTCACCCGCTCCGGTGAAGAGCGCGGCCAGAACATTGAGGATCGAGACCGCGACCAGAATGAGGAATACACGGCTTCGGACCGTCTCGCGAAAATCGATCCCGAACTGTGCGCAGACCGTGGCGAATCGACCGGCACCGGAGTCCTGTACTTCGACGCCGGGCAACTCCGCGGCGGGGAGCAAATCGGACGCCGGCTCGGAATCCGATTCGATTCGCTTGCCAGCCTTCGCTCGTTCTTTAAAGCGAAATCCAAGACCACCGGCTGCGAAGATCAAGCCTCCGATGCCGACCCACGTCAGTCGGTTGTAAAGCAACAGCCCGGTCGGCCAAAGCGTCATCGAATTGCGTTCGGCAATCGTCCAGTAACGGGTTTGCACGGAGAAAGCCGTTGTTCCCAGCGGATCGGCCAGCATCGCGACTTTTTCGTTGTCCAGGTCATCGAGCAAGTTCTGGGCGAAACCGTAGCCGACGAGAAGGCAGATGGCGGCGATGAAGGGCACCGTCGAACTGCGAGTCCAGGCAGCGACCGCAAAGATGACGGCCGATGTGAACAGTGTGTTTGGGACCGCGAACAGCAAAAAACCCATCAAGTGCGGTGCCAGTTGATTCGGTCCCCATTGATCGGGATCGTTGTCCCACATTGCTGAGGCGATCAACACGCCAAGCGACACCCCAAGCATCGGCACCATCGCGGCGGCCGAGCTGCCTAGATACCGTCCCCAGAGATACGCCCACTTGTTCATCGGCGTCGAAAAAACAAGCTGGTTGGTCTTCGACACAAAGTCTCGCGTTGCCGCAGAACTCGCGAAGGCCGTGGTCATCAGAAGCGTCAAGATGGACGAAATCGCGAAGTACGTCTGGATCACCAAAGGCGCGTTACGATTCGTGTTCTCGATGTCGCCACCGATTTGCACGTTGTCGCTGTACGACGCACCCCAAAAAAGCAACGCCATGATTCCGAGGAAGATGAACACCATCCAGCCGCGAAACCAATAACCCAACTCAAAACG
>JBCBLJ010001153.1:0-1891 GCA_038520195.1 Planctomycetota bacterium | reverse complement strand
TGTCATCAAGTGTCTGAACATGCTCACTCACCTCGGTAGAAAGCGACGCGATCTGTTCGAGACTTGACGCCAGATCCACCGCGCCGTCGGGGTCGAGTGAGCATGTTCAGACACTTGATGACAGTTTGATACAGCAGTCTGCGTGGTTGATTGACCGTTGCAACCTTGATGATCCTTCGGTCATCGCTGCGATCGACCGGCTTTCCGAAGTGCCTTCGTTGCCGCCCTCGACTCGAAAGCGAATGCGTGATGCTTTAGATGAGCTTTGCGAGCGGGTCTTCGAACAAGGTGGGATTGATTCGAAAGACGATCGCGGTGAGGTCGATGTCGCGTCGATTGCGATGGTGGATTGGGATTCCCACCCGCTGGATCTTCTCTTGCCGAGAGACGGAAGTCACTCGTGGAACGCGAGGAACGGTGAGTTTAGTGCACGTATCGGTTCGCAAACCGAGGCCGTTCAAACGGAGTCGTCGCTGGATCATCGACGCCGAACCCAACTCGCGGCAGCAAATCGACTTCGATCTGCTGCGCCATTCTGGTTCCCATCCCCAGCGCAGGACCCGATCACACAACTTCGAACGACGAATCTGCAAGTCTTGTTGGTGTGGCACGCCAACCGTTCGATCACCGATTTTTGGGGACCCGCCGGTCGGAAGCGCTCCTATTATGACGTTGCGGCCTCGGATTATTGTGTCGCGGCTTCGAAGTTGGGGCCGCGGATACGATCCGCGTCGTCGTCGGATGAAGTCGCGGCCGTCACCGTGCTGTTGCAATCGACTAGGCGATTTTTGCCGAACTGGCTGGCGACTTCCGCGGCTCCTGGAATTCGAATCGACTCGAACGGTCAGATTCGATCGGAGCTGACGGTTCTGTCCAATCAACCGGCTGATTTTGCAGCGCCGTCGGGAACCGCATCGGTCACCGTTCGGGGCGAACGGAATTCGATTGAGTTAGCTCAAGTGATGCCGTCGGATGCCGTTGTCTTGCCCACGATCGGAGGGCACTACACGATGACGCTTCCCAACTCGATTGCGGACGATGAGGATCAATTGGTCGCTCAGGCGATGTTCCGGGGGCACGAATACGGCAGGCCGCTGAAGCTCGCGAAAATCGGTGGCTACAAAGTGCGGGTGACTCCGAATCACAAGAGCAACAGTACCGTGACGGTGTCAGACGGATCGAACGGAGCCTCGATCGCCATCATCCTTGACGGTTCGGCGAGCATGGGAGACGCCTTGGAGTCAAAAACCAAACTCGCGGTGGCCAAGTCGGGCTTGAATCAGCTACTCAGTCAGATCGCGGCGCGGGGTGATACGCAGGTGAGTCTGCGGGTCTTTGGACACCGTGTCGGGTGGAGCACGACAACACCGGTGCAACGGATGGAGCGTCCCGGCATTGGCGCACTCGCTGAAGGTGTTCTGCCGAGCCGCGACGTGGAGGCCTTGTTTCGGCTGAATTCCTTTGGCCCTCAAGAGATGCGGCAGTTGCAATCACGCGTGGCCGTGGTCCAGCCCTGGGGCCAGTCGCCGTTGTACCTCGCCGTCAAACAGTCGCTGGAAGAGTTTGATTCCCAAGACAATTCAAAGCGGCATCTCATTGTGATTACGGATGGAGAGAACTACCAGTTCGCACCGCCATCGGACACGGACTTTGAGCCGACGACGGCCCGCGATGTTCTTGAACTGTCTCGGCTATCCGATGTCCCCATCCACATCCTGGGGCTGGGAGTGGATGAAGCAAAAGAGCCCGCGGTCGTGGCCGAGTTCGAGCAACTGGGAAAGGAAAGTGGCGGCGGATTCCAAGCTCTCACGTCCGCCACGGATTTGACCAGTACTCTGGAGCAGTTACTTCTGCGACCCAACTACGAGTTGAGATCAATCGACCGATCCGA
>JBCBLJ010000371.1:0-7810 GCA_038520195.1 Planctomycetota bacterium | reverse complement strand
CCACGCGGGAGATGTTTACGGATTGGTTTGGGAAGACAACGCCATGGTGTTCCGACTTGTCGGTGAACTCCCCCAACACATCGACAACCGTGCGGCCGGTGACGAGGCCGATAAAGACGACGACCTCAAAACACTTGATCCGCCAAACCTCGAGCTTGCCGAGGAAGAACTACCAGTGGTGCACTTTGAGTCGCCATAACAGCCAGTTCGTCCGTTCGCACCTCGCACGACTGTTCGACTCCGCCTGAACCACCGTCGCGAGCAGTTCGCCATGAAGCGGATCACGAGTCTCGACGAACTGACGCACTGCGAGCTTTCTCGAATACGCGCGACACTGGTCGCACGATTCAAGGTTAGCTCACGATCGAATATTCGAGACGTCACTTTTGGCGTCGCCGAAAAAGACGGTGAACTTGATGAGTCACGTCCGAACAGCATTCTCTTCTTTGTGAAGAACAAGCGCGGCGTCACCGACGGTCGTCTGCCGCGTAGCGTGCGGGTAAGAGTTCGACGCGGCAGGCAGTTCGTTTCCGTCGAACTTGATTCGGATGTCGTCGAACTTGGTGGGCGTGCCAAGCTCACCGGTAAGCGGATCTATTTTCGAGGGCGAAGCCGCAACGGCGGGACAGCTGGCTGTGTCGTGGTCTGGAAAAGAGTTGGGACGCACCGATTCAAATGGGGCGTCTTGACCGTATCGCACATCATGCCGAACGATCAAGACGTCCCCGAGCAGGGCACCTCAGTCCTGCTTACCGGACCGCTGGCGCGACAGCGGGGAAGACTCGTTGCACTCTCGACGGGTACTGGCTTGGACGCGGCACTCGTTCAAGTCTCTCGCGCACAGTTGGTGCAGACCGGCGTGATCTCACAGTCTCAATCGACGCGTGGACTCAAAATTCGAGATCGCGACCAACTCGCAATCGACCGCGGTGCGAAAGGCTTTACACGACCGATCAAAGGCGCCTTACCGATCACCGTACAAGCCTTTACGTCCGAATTCTCGATGCTGGAAGAGGAAATCGGTGTCCTGACCGATGTGGTCCAAGTCAGCTCGGCGCGCGGGGCGTTCGTGAAAGGGACTTCGGGTTCCCTCTGGTCGATCAAACGTCAGGTCGCTTGTCTGCAGTTCGGTCAAATCGGAAACTCCTCTCGGGGCCTGGGGCAACCTATCGCTGAAATCGTCGAGTGGGCTGCGTCGACGGTCGGCTCGCACGGAAGAATCCCTCGATCGGAAGTTGACTTCCGTGTGGTCGCCGCCATTTGACGCTCGGGTGTCGGCGGCAACGCTAGAGCAACGCACGACCATCATCAACACCCGATCACCGCGGCTGGTTCTCGTCCACTTGCCAATCGCGATTCGCCGATTAGAACGTGCGGATGAACCTGCCGCTTCCCGACAACAATCCCAAGCACGCGTTCCTACTCCGCGCCGGAAAACTGCTTCATCGGTACGGAACACCGTCGTTTCGTTTCGAAGGCGTGATGGACAAGATCGCGAGGTCGCTTCATGTGCCCGCGACTTTTCTTTACACGCCCACTTCCTTGATCGTCGAATTAGGAGAGGGCGACCAATCTCGTGTTCGCGTGATTCGCATCGAGTCAACGGACACGGACATCAGCAAGATCCTTGCGATCGATTCGGTACTTGAGCAAGTCGAATGCAAAGAAATTGATCCGGTCGCCGCAATCGAACGGCTAGAGCAAATCGATCAGGCCGGCCCGCCTTTCTCGCCGACTGCCCAACTGGCTGCGGCCACGACCGTTAGCGCGGGCCTCGCAACCCTATTCGGCGGAGGCATCGTCGAGGCCCTTGTGACGGCCGTTTTTGGTTTGTTGATCGGCCTGTTCTCAATGGGAAGAGCTCGGACGCCGCAACCCGGTTTGTTTGAACCCTTGGTGGGTTTCCTGGTCGCACTCGCGGCGGTGTCCCTCGCTCATTGGATCAATCTCAACGATCGCCTGGTCACGCTGGCGGTGCTGGTGCTGCCGATTCCTGGTCTGGCGTTAACCATCGCGCTGACGGAATTGGCATTGGGACACCTTGCCTCAGGGAGCGCTCGACTGGCCGGCGCGATGGTGAAGCTATTTACGCTGGTCGTCGGCGTCGCATTAGCATGGCGAATAACGGAGAACTGGGCGGGTGCCGCCGCGCCACCAGTGCAAGCGCCCGCGGAGTTGATTCTTTGGCTGGTCATCGCGGTTTCCTCCGTCGCCTTCGCGATCCTCTTTAAGGCGCCCGTCTCGGAATGGGCGGCCATCGTGTTGGTGGTGATCGCTGGCTTTCTCGCCAGCCGAATCGTCAGCGCTTTGGCGGGCGTCGAGCTGGCTTCGTTCGCCGGCGCATTCGCGGTCGGATGCGGTAGCAACACCTACGCGCGTCTTCGGAACCGTCCGGCGATGATCCCGCAAACTCCCGGCCTACTGATCCTGGTTCCAGGATCGCTGGGATACCGATCACTCACCGCGATGGTCGAACATGACATGTTGTTGGGAGTCGAACTGGCCTTTTCAATGTCCATCGTGGGTGTCGCACTCGTCGGCGGACTGCTGTTCGCCAACCTCGTTATCTCTCCGCGACGCTTACTCTAAACCGCACGACCAGACCGGCACGCTAGCCGAATCGAATCAGCCGCACGTTCGCTGCGGCGCACTCATCCGGCCAAGTCGACCGTCTGTTGGCCACTCGACGTGACGCAACTACCTCAGCTCATGACCCATTTCCCCGCTGATGGGAAAACGTTTTGAAATGGCGGTCTCGCGAACGTCCAACCAACGAAGTGACCTCATGCTCTTAAGGTCTGGGACGCAAGAACGGGTAATTCGCTGGCAACCTGCGAGACTGAGCGCGCGGAGGTGCGACATTGCCGAAAGCTGTGCGACGCCGCGATTGGTGACGTTGGTCGCATCGAGCCGAAGCGTCTCCAACTGGCCGAGTTGCTGGAGCGTTGCGATCACTTCGTCGCCAAAGAGTTTGCCCGACAGACGAAGGCTCTTGAGCGTGGCGCATTCGGGCAATTCCGTGAGTGACCCAGGTTGGAGCGTGCAACCATTCAACTCGAGTGTTTCGAGGCGGGGCAAGTAGCGGAGGTTGATGAGATCCTGCGAAGAGATCTCCATGCCCGTCAACGAGAGATGGGTAAGCGTGGCGCTGGATGGCGACTCATCCCAGAGCGTGGCAGAAAGACGACCGGCACGCGACAGTTTCAACGTCTGAAGATCACTGGCGACGGTAAGCCAATCGGTGAGTTGGACGTCGCTGAGACCACTAACTTCGAGAGTCTCGAGGTGAGAGAAATCGCACCGCTTCGGCGTCATCCGCTCGCCGTGTTCTCTCACATTGAGATATTTCACCGACGGAAGCTGCGAGACCAAAAAGAGCGGTCGCCGGGAATCGACGCGTTCGAAGGTCAGTCCCACACAAAGCAAGTGCGGCGGTTCGCCGAGATGTCGCAGATTCAATTCGTCGACGGTCCATCGCAAATCATGCAACGTCGCATTATCCGAAAGATGGACGTTCAACTCGTAAGAATTGAGCTCATCGACCAGATGTTCCACACTCGGATTGGTGTATCGCTGGTAGCCAACGCCGACTCCAACCGCGCCGAGAAGCGTGAACAGCAGTAAAAAACGGAGCGAGAATCGCAGACGCATCGGCTCTCCAGGGGGCTCTTTCCCGCACTGTTTTCGTTCAAGAGCCCCGGCGCGTCAAACTGATGAGGCGAACTGCTGATGCATGGGCGTCACATCACCCACTCCTGCACGCCAAACGGCAAGTCCTTGACTTTCGGGTGACGCTCAATCGAGGAACCAAGTAGCGACGCAAAGTCTAAGAAATCCATCGACATGAGATCCGGGATACATGCCCCGCTGAGACGCTTGCACCCATAAAGATGCAGATTCCGCAGGTGAGTCATTTTTGCCAGGTTCTTGACATCCGAATCACCGATGTTTGAATCGTCGAGACTCAGATCGGTAACCCCTTTCAAACGTGACACTTCCTGGAGCAACGACGTCCGAAAGGTCGTCCCCGATAGTGCAAGCGAAGTCAGTTTCGGGAAACGTCGCAACTCGAGCAACGCTCCGTCTTCGAGTTGGCAATCGTCGAGAGACAAGTAGTCGAGAGACGGTAACCCATTGAGTGCCTCGAGTTCCCGCCATGTGATCTTGATGTCGGTCAAGTACAGGTGAGTCAACCGACTCGTCTTACCAACACTCCGCCAGCACTGGATGCCAACCTGAGGGACGCCAGACAAAGCGAGCCGCTCGATCGAATCAGCGACGTCAAGCCACTCGAGCAACTGCGCATCGTGGAAGCCGCCCAACCAGAGCGCATTCAGATGTTTGAAACCACAATGTTTCGGGCTCACTTGGACGTCATGCGACCTTACATCGAGCGTGGTGCATTGCTTCAATTGGGACGCAAGGAACAACGCACGAGACGACTTTACGTCCTCAAACGATAGTCCGACGAGCAGTTCGTGGCGTTCGGGTTCCGTCACGTGTTCGAGCAGAAGTCGATCTTCGTTGTAGTGCCCGATCTCCCAATCCCAGTTCATGAAAATCGGTTGGACGTCGTGTTCGTTCAGCTCCGCGACGAGTCGTTTTGGTTGCTGATTCGTGTAGAACTTGTGCGCGACCAACAGCCAGAAACTGCTCGCGAGTGTGACCAGCAATAGAGCGCGAATCGAAAAGTGAAAACGCATTTGGGATTCCGCCGGACGTTGAACGACGGCATCGATTGTACGCCACCGTCCCGCTCGCGGGCGAAATAGTCGTCGGCAACTTCAGCGTCAGTCATCCGGTTCCGCTATGCTACGTCTGCGTCGACGGCGGTCGTCCGGCGATGGCGTCGGCGGCGCGGAGACCACTGTTCATCGCACCCTGAATACTCGGCGTCTCGCGGTGATCACCGCAAACGAAAACGTGGGGCGGTAGTTCGGGTGACAGGTCGTTGCCGCGGATGCTGGCGACCACCGGTTCAAGCGATGTTTTGGGTAGACCGTAGGGCACTCGAAACGTTTGCACGAGTTCCCACGCCTCAACTGACTCGCCGAACCATCCACTCAACTGTTCACGAACCAGGTCCTCAAGGGATTCGGTGTCATCATGGACGTTGGCGTCGGACGCGCTAACCGAAACGAGCGATCGTCCGTTGGACGCGTACTCGGGCGCGACATCGCTGAGGACGACGGCGGTTTGCACGGCACCGATTTCGTCGCCGCGAAGCATCAGTAGCTTGTCCGGCTGCGGTGAGACGGGTGCGCTGAAATAGAGATTCGTCGTCGCGCTCCATTCGGTTTCGAGTTCCTCAACACCCAACAGTCGCGCGGCGGCATTGCTTTCGGTCGCGACCACCAGATGCCTCGCCTCGATCGCGGTCTCATCGCTGAGGTGAACGATCGAACGGTCATCGTGATGCTGCAAATGCGACACTGTCGTCTTCAGTCGGACGGTCCCATGTGGAAGTTTGTCCGCAAGTTGTCTCGGGATCGCGGCCATTCCGTCGGCGGGGATCGCGATGTCGCCGCCAGCGAACATGCGAAAGACGAATTCAAACATTCGGCTTGACGTCTGCAGCGACTCATCGAGAAACACGCCGCCGAGAAAGGGTCGAAAGAACCGGTCGATCATGTTCGGCGAGAAACCCAAACGGTTGAGCATTTCGAGCGTCGTCTCCGCATCACGATCATAAAGGGATTCGAGTGAACCACGAGCCGCGGCCGCGCGAACTCGACCGACTTTCAGTTTGTCCGAGATCGAACCGACGGGACTCAGTGCGGTGGAGATCAACTGGCTCGGTCGACGCCAAGGATCCCCGAGCCTTGTAAACCGTCCGTCATGTCGAATCAGCGCCCCCGGTTCGAATGCGCGCAGTCGAAGCTTTTCGTAATCGAGCAACTTTCGACAGGCGGGATAGGCCGTCAGCAGAACTTGAAATCCGTGATCAAGCGTCAATCCGTCAATAACGTCGGTTCGGACCCGCCCCCCAATGCGGTCGGTTGCTTCGAGCACCTGAACCGACCGCCCCTCTGCCGTCAGTTGAGCGGCGCAAGACAGTCCCGCAAGCCCAGCTCCGATGACGACGACATCTGGCTCGCTGCTAACGGTAAGGTGGGTCACGGTACGATTGTTGGGATTGGAGGGAGCCGGTGACGGCAATCGGGCTCGCGGCCATGTGGCGGGGCTAAAACAATGAGCCCCTCGAACTACAATGCGGCCCCGAATATTCTGAGCTTCGCTTTCACTTTCACAACTCCCCTTCTTTCTCCATGCGCGTCATTGTTACCGGTTCGAGTGGGTTGATTGGTTCTGCGGCTGTGCGGCACTGGGATGCTGCCGGCGACGAAGTGATCGGTATCGACAACGACATGCGCGCGACGTTCTTCGGCGCAGATGGGAGCACCAAGTGGAACCAGGCTCGTTTGGAATCGGAAACCAGCCGCTTCCGCACGGAGTCGATCGATATTCGCGACCGCGACCGGATCTTGGCGCTATTCGAAAACGAGCCGCCGGATCTCATCATTCATTGTGCGGCGCAGCCGTCGCACGACAAAGCCGCCGCGATCCCGTTCCTCGATTTTGAGGTCAACGCCACCGGCACGTTGAATTTGCTCGAGGCGACCCGACAGCATGCGCCGGACGCGGTGTTCTGTCACATGAGCACCAACAAGGTTTACGGCGACGCTCCCAACGAGTTGCCGCTCGATGAATTAGAAACGCGTTGGGAATACGCCCGCGAGGAGGACTACCACGGGATCGACGAGGGCTGCCGAGTCGACCAAACCATGCACTCGCTTTTTGGGGCGAGCAAAACCGCGGCGGACGTTCTGGCTCAGGAGTATGGTCGCTACTTTGGCTTGAAGACTGGTGTCTTCCGTGGCGGCTGCTTGACGGGCGCGAGTCACAGCGGCGTCGAACTGCACGGCTTCCTCAGTTATCTCGTTCATGTCGCGGTCGTTGGCAAACCGTACACAATCTTCGGATACAAGGGCAAGCAAGTTCGCGACCAGATTGAGTGCAGCGATGTGGTGAAGGCATTCGAAGCGTTTGCAAGGAATCCTCGTCCGGGCGAGGTCTACAACATCGGTGGCGGCCGCGACAATGCCGCCAGCGTGCTCGAGTGCATTCAGCTCATCGAGGAATTGAGCGGTCACAAAGTTCAGTTCACACTCGGCGACGAGAACCGTAAAGGCGATCACATCTGCTACATCAGCGACCTCCGCAAACTCCGCCGCGACTACCCGGACTGGGACATCCGTGTGCCGCTTCGTGAGATCATTCGTCAGATGATCGCAAGCGAAGAGCAAAAGCAACAGCCCGTGGAGAGCTGAGCGACTGCCCTCGGGCTCCGACGGACAACCCTCGCTCCGGCGGCGACTCTCTTCGACCCGAACTTCGTTTTCTGGGATAGTGTTGACGCAAGTACGCGTGGACTCGTGTCGATCACGTTTCTTTCCAGCGATCGGACATGCCCGAACTCGAACGAATCGGTTCCCTCATGAATACCGGTGACACCGCGGGCCCTCCGCATTGGATGCAGTCTGTCGCTCTAAGCGGTGACAGTTCCATCTTCAAGCACCTCGACGAATCGCCGCAGGCCGAACAGCGCCGCTATCGTCGCGTCCCACGATCGGTGGGAATCGTCGTTCAGCCACTGGACGACTCGATGCAAGAATGACGAATCGCATTCCTGCATCGAGTCGTCCAGTGGCTGAACGACGATTCCCACCGATCGTGGGACGCGACGATAGCGGCGCTGTTCGGCCTGCGGCGATTCGTCGAGGTGCTTGAAGATGGAACTGTCACCGCT
>JBCBLJ010000737.1:0-4245 GCA_038520195.1 Planctomycetota bacterium | reverse complement strand
CAACGGCCCGCTCTCGATCGAGTGGGAAGACAGCGGCATGGAGCGGGAGTTCGGCGCCGCCGAAGCGTGTCAGTTCACGAAGAAACTTGACTTCTCGCCCAGCGGCCGCGCCTTCGATGCAGCCTTTGATGAAGGCAACGAGTGACTCATGATCTCGATCACCGTCAATGGCGAGGTTGTCGAGATCGGCGGTGAAATGACCGTCGAAACGCTCCTCGACACCGTCGAAGTCCCGCCGAATTACCTTGCCGTCGAAGTGAACGAAGACGTGGTCCCGCGAGAGTCGTACGGAGAGGTGACGATCCGCGCGGGGGACAACGTTGAACTCGTAACGCTCGTCGGCGGCGGTTGAGTCTAACGCCCGCCGGTTACGGTCTCGAATTCGCTTCGGATGACTTTTTCATAGGAGCCCAATTTGTCCATCGCAGATCGCCCCGTCGAACCGCAATCGGACGAGTCGCCGCTGCGCGTCGGCGGGCACACGCTTGAAAGTCGTTTGATCGTCGGCACCGGTCGCTACGACACGATGGATCAGATGCGTGATTCCTTGCACGCTTCGGGGGCCGATTGTGTGACAGTCGCCGTTCGGCGTGAAAAACTGTACGAGCGCGGCGGCAAGAACATCCTGGACTTTATCGACCTCGATCGCTTTACGCTCCTGCCCAACACCGCCGGTTGTTACACCGCGAAGGACGCCGTCCGAGCTGCGAGACTGGGGCGCGAGATGCTCACTTCGCTTGGCAATCCGGGCGCCGATTGGGTCAAGCTCGAGGTGCTCGGCGACAGCCGCACCTTGCTTCCGGACCCCGCCGAAACGGTCTCTGCTTGCGAGCAACTCGCCGCCGACGGATTTCAGGTTCTGTGCTACACCAGCGACTGTCCCGTGACGGCTCGGCGACTGAAACAGGCGGGTGCCGTCAGCGTCATGCCGGCCGGAAGCCCGATCGGCAGCGGGCAAGGTTTGCTCAACCCCAATAACTTGCAGATCATCCTGGAGTATCTCAAGGAAGATGACCCGGACTATCCCGTCATCATCGATGCCGGTGTCGGGACGGCCAGCGATGTCAGCCAAGCGTTCGAACTCGGCGGTGATGCGGTCTTGTTGAACACTGCCATCGCCCACGCGCGAGATCCGGTGCGAATGGCTTCCGCGATGAAGCACGCCGCAATTGCGGGGCGTGGGGCCTTTCTTGCGGGCCGAATCCCCAAGCGGCTTTACGGTACCGCCAGCAGTCCGACCGAAGGCGTGATCAGCACTCGCCCCTACGGTAGCGACGCGGGCCGTTAATGCGGCAATCGTATTAGCAGGCTGGTTTGCTCCGCCGTGACGTATCACAATGCGGCCATGGAATACGGACTCCTTTCTCTGCTGCCGCCTCTCGTCGCAATCGTTCTCGCAATTGCCACTCGCCGGGCAGTCATTCCGCTCGCCATTGGAGTGTTTGTTGGTGCCGTCCTGCTGCGGGATCCCGATTCCGCCTGGTGGTCACCCGCGACCGGATTCTTCTGGGCGATTTATGACTCGATCTTCGACAAGAGTCACTTGCAGGCGCTTTGCTTTAGCCTCCTCGTCGGCGCGATGGTCGGCGTCTTGGAAGCCGGCGGCGCGATGGAGGTGCTGATCGCGAGGATTTTGAAACGCGTCAAAACGCGAATCGGTGCCCAAACATTGATCGCGACGACGGGGCTCAGCATCTTCTTTGACGATTACGCGAACACCTTGCTGGTCGGTGGTACGATGCGGTCTGCCGCCGATCGGTACCGAATCTCTCGTAGCAAGCTCGCCTACCTTGTCGACTCGACGGCCGCGCCGGTCGCGGGATTGGCGGTGGTTAGCACCTGGGCGGTGACGGAAATGAGCTACATGGTCGATGGGCTCACGGCAGCGGGTATCACCGATCCGGCTGCAGGATTCACGCTCTTTCTGCAGTCGATTCCCTATCGCTTCTATCCGTGTTTGGCCATCGTGATGGTCTTTCTGATCGCTCGCAGCGGCCGCGACTTCGGTCCGATGGCGAAAGACGAGGTCGCAACGCTCAACAAGGATTCCGATCAAAAAGAAGACGAAATGGTGGATGACGGTTCGCTGCGTTATCCCTGGCTGCCAACGGTTGTTCCCGTGCTCGTGTGCGTCGCGGTGGTGATCGCGTGGTTGATCTATTCGGGACGCGTCGCCGTCGGCGCGAACACCGAGGGCATCGCATGGTGGCGATACTTCGGCGTCTTGATCGGAAATGGCGACTCTTATGTCGCATTGATCTACGGAGGGCTGGCCGGCTGGATCTGTTCGCTGGTCACACACTTCGCGGTCTGCGGATCGACGACCAAATTGCTTGCCATGGGCTCGCTTCGCGGCGCGTGGCACATGGCACCTGCGCTGCTGATCCTTTGGCTTGCATGGGCACTTTCAGCGATGACGGGAGACTCCGCGCTCGACACCGGCGGTTACCTCAAGAGCATGCTCAGTGACACGCTCGACCCAACGTGGCTACCGACCATCGTGTTCCTGATTGCGGGCGCAATGGCTTTCTCGACCGGAACCAGTTGGGGCACGATGGCCATCCTGACTTCGTTGTCAGTGACGCTGTCGCTCAAGATGGGCGGCGGTGATCCCAACGGGGCACTCTGCTTGGCGACTACCGGAAGCGTTCTCGCGGGTGCCATCTTTGGCGATCACTGTTCGCCAATCAGCGATACCACCGTGCTCTCCAGCCGAGCGAGTGGGTGCGACCACGTGGATCATGTGCGGACGCAGATGCCGTACGCGCTTGTTGTTGGGGGCGTCTGTGTGGTGTTCGGTTGCATCCCCGCTGCGATGGGAATGTCACCTTGGATCAGCCTCGGGATCGGCACTGCCACACTATGGGGGATTGTCCGTTGGTACGGCAAACGTCCCGAGGAGCGTGAGTCAGCCGCGTCTGCGTCCCATTCCGAAGATGCGTCCCATTCCGAAGACGGTAACCCGTATCGTCCTCCCAGCGACCAAGCGTCGGACGACGACGCACCGGGGTAGGACTCCAACCATTCTTACCGCTCTACTTCTTGTAGATCTCCGGGTTCAACGACGGGTCGTTATACATCTTCATCTGGCGATACGTTCGATGCTGCTTGCGTCCGTCGAAGATGTCTTCCAGCAGTTCGGTGAGCGACTGAGAAAGATCAGAATGCTGTTGTTCACAGAGGTCGATGCGTGACGCGACTTTGTTCAAGTGCTCGCCGTCGGCGTCGACTCGTTCCAACTGTTCGCGATAGTGGTAAAGCCGCAGTGACATGATCGATAGTCGATCGATGGCGCTTCCGGCCGTTTCGGTATTGATGCGGGCGTCGGCGATGGGTGTAATCTTTAGTCGCACCAACATTTCTGTGATCGCGTCATCGAGCTTCTCGATCATGTCATTTCGTTGCTGATTCAGCTTGTCGATGGCCCGCTTCACATCGGCGATTTTTTGGTCGTCCGCCGTCGGGCTCCGTGCGACGTCTTCTTCATGCCAAAGCCGATAATTGAACTCGTGCTGTCGGCAGACCAATTTCAAAAAGCCGTCGTACGCGTTTTCGATCGGCCCCTCGTGCCACGCGGCAACGGTATCGATCTGTAGACGCGTGATCTCGGAAACCGTGGGCAAATGCGTCTCAGCAACGCTCGGGGCGGTCATCATGACAGGTCTGCTGGAAAAGCGGGGGAATGGGCGAAACACGAGGTATTGTTGCAAAAGTGGGCATTTCGTGGCGAGATCAACTTTTACCCATCGCAACCAGTCCCTGGCCAACGCGTCTTGCTCTCCGCTGGCACCCATCTTCGGGCTATGATGAGGATCCCGCCCCCAAAGCCCACCTTGCGATTTATGTCGTTTCGACGTCTTGCAGCCATCGGCTACGTTTTGATTGTTGCGTTTCCGGCGTTCGCGGACCCGTCCGAGTTTACCAGTCGGACACAGCCGCTGGTTCGCAAGTACTGCCACCGTTGCCACAATGCGGACAACCGTGAATCCGGGATCCGCGTCGATACGTTGGCGGACTCCATCGATGAGTCACAGGTCAAACATTGGCAACACGTCCGTGACCAAATCAGCGATGGATGGATGCCTCCCGAGGACGAACCGCAGCCGAGCGATGCGGAGCGGTCGTACCTGGTGGATTGGCTCGATCGAGCGCTTCAAAAGGCCAAGGAGCGTCCTCGGGAGGCATCCATCCATCGCTGATTTGGTCACGGACGTGTTGCCAATGTTTGACCTGTGACTCATCGAT
>JBCBLJ010001023.1:0-2480 GCA_038520195.1 Planctomycetota bacterium | reverse complement strand
CGTCGTTGAGGTGAACGCCGTTGATGGTCAGGTCATCGCCGGGACTTTTCATCGCTTCGAGCGACGGCGTATAGAGGTCGATAAACCCGACACTTTGTTCGCCAGCGATCGTCCGAAGCGCATCGGAGTAAGACTTCAGGTTTGAGTTGTTCGTTGCCGCGGCGACGCCCGAGATGTCCTCGTTGGCGATCGGTGAAAGCAACACGATTCGCGGTGCCGACGTCTCATTGAACGCAAGTGTTTGAAGCTTGGCGATGTAGTCGCGAGTGGATTCGATAAATTGCGGTAGGCCGTCGGTACCCGCGAAGGACTCATTGAAGCCGAGGGCGACGAGGATCACATCTGCCTTCTCGTGGAACAGATGCTGTTCGGTATCCGCAAAGTTGTCGGGACGAGGCTGAAGGGTGGCGGTGTCTGCTGGCCAACCGAGGTGACGAATCCGCAGTCGGTGTTCCGGATACCGTTGCTGCAAGAGTGTTTCGAAGTAGCCGAAATACTGGGATCGTTCAAGCAACATGTTGCCGATGAGCGCGATCCTGGCCTCTTTCGGCAGCGAAAGTGGCAATCGTGTCGGTAACGATTCAGTGACTTTGGCGCGAGGTGCCGTGGCGGCATAGATCGCATACTTCGCGAATTCCGGGTCCTCGAAGGGATCGACTCGTCCCGTTTTGGTGTTTTTAGCATCTTTGACTTTTCGATCGTTCTGAGCGGAAGTCAGCGATGGGTTGAGAAGGCAAAGGGCAAGCGCGAGCGTAAGCGCGAACAAGCGATTCATGGAAGCTCATTCAATGGGGAGGATCAAACGAAAGCCGCTAGATTGTAGCTTCTAGGACTCTCGCCGATCGGCTCGACTCGCGAGTCGAGACCCGGCGATAAGCGGTGCTCTCGCGTGTGGAGGCTCGTACGCGGCTAGCGTTCCGAATCGCCCGACTTCACCGGAACGAACTTGTCGATCATTGCCTGAGTGAAGTTTCCGCTCATCTGTGCTCGTTCGGTGATCATCGATTGAATCCGGGGCGCGTGGATCAACTGATCGTCGACCAGAATCGCAAGCGATTTGCCAAGATTGTCTCGCGTCGCGATCCCTAGTCGTCGAGCCCCCTCGGGCTTGAGATGAAACCGAAACGTCGGTATCCCGGTTTCCTCGACAAAGAACTGCGCGCTTAGGATGTCGGGTCGAGTCACAAGCCGCTCTGGATGGACGTAGACGGCGGCCTCTGAGTCGGGGAGCGATTTCTTCTCGAGGCCGGGTGCGGCCGCTTCTTCGGCGAGTCGAAACTCGATCTTCGGCGTTGCACGGACTTGTGGCGGTTTTTTCCGGAAGCGAGTTTGAGTGCCGGTCACCGTCGCGTTGGCCTTCCCGTCTTTGCCGCGAATACCGATTCGAACTTCGATCTCATCTTTATCGCGGAATCGATACACCATGCTCGCGTCCGCGTCTTCGGCTTCCTCGAATTCCAGTGTGAAGGTCTGTTTGGCTTCGTCCCAATCCGCCGTAAAAGGTGTTTGCTCAGTGGACGAAAAGAAAGCTCCCCGATACGCCCGCTGAGCGGTGTCGAATCGCATCACCATCAACTGCTCGCGGTTTTCATGGATTTCATTTGCAATTACAAACGTCCCATCGCGTGACCATTGAATGTGCGACTCGTATTGAGGCCGCTGGACGATCTCGCCGTTCACCTCGACTTCGAGCTTGACAACCCAATCGCCGACGAATCGATCAAGCAATAACAGCTCAGGTGAGCGATTGGGCTGGTCCCCACTGCAGTGAAACGAAAAGAGTGTTAGCAGAAAGACTGCCAAGAGTGGTCGGCCCATCGTGTCGGTTCCTGAGTCGCTTCGAAATCCTGCCCATTTGGATCGCGAAAAGTTTGTATTCTTTCTCCAGGCAATCCAATCCTCGGGGAGTGTTTTCGATGTTTCGTTCCGGATCTTGGCGTCCTTTTGCTGCGTGGCTTCGTGCGATCACGGCGTTGTTGTTGCTGCTCGCGTTGACACCATCGGTGCTCGGGGAGAAGCCCAACATTCTTTTGATCGTGTCAGACGACCAGGGATACAACGATCTGGGGCAGCTCGGTAACGGGATTCTGACACCAACGCTGGATCGCATCGCTCGCGAAGGGACCCGGCTCACCGACTTCTACGTTGCTTGGCCGGCGTGCACGCCGTCGCGAGGGGCGTTGTTGACGGGGCGGTATCCGCAGCGGAACGGGATCTACGATATGATCCGCAACGAAGCCCCGGACTACGGAAAGAAATACAACGCCGCCGAGTATGAGGTTTCGTTCGAGCGAATCGGCGGCATGGATACGCGCGAGGTGCTCTTGCCGCAGATGCTTCAAAGTGCCGGCTACGCGACGGGGATCTACGGCAAGTGGGATCTAGGCACTCTCCGGCGTTATCTTCCCACGTCACGCGGGTTTGATGACTTTTATGGATTCGTGAATACCGGTATCGACTATTTCACGCATGAACGATAT
>JBCBLJ010000257.1:0-9651 GCA_038520195.1 Planctomycetota bacterium | reverse complement strand
CGAGGGGCCTCCAATCCTGTACTCGCTGGCAACGGAAAAGCGAGATTGCGGCTGAGATTGCAATTTCGTTATCAAGTTGACTTCCGATGGATCAAAGTCCCACAGCGAGGCACGGATGCGCTCGGCCCAATCAACCTTTCGCCTACGGATCGTTCCGTGGGTGCTCTGCCTTGGCGCTGTCGGTTTACTCGCGGGTTGTCGAGCCGGACGTGGCTCCGAACGAACGGTCCGTGTCACCGAGACCGCTCCGACCGTCACACCGCGTCCAACCTCGACAGAGTTCGCCTCCGACACCGCCACCATGAAGACGAGGACGAACTCCCCCGACCGCGCGATGCGGGAACGGAAGCGAGGGATTCTTGCGGGCGGAAAAATGCCCGGACAGCCAAGCTCTCAAGAGAAACTCAGCTCGTCGGATCGAACGCCTCCGACCCCCAGCGAAACAAGCCTTGATCGAATCGCCAAAGCTCAGGCGCTACTGAACCCACCGAAAGACTCTGCTGTGCCCGAAAAGGAAACCGTTGGCGGACTCGTTTCGGCGTCGCTTAACGACCTGGATGACTCGATCAGCATCGAGCCGAAGACCGTCCCCGTATCGCCCTCCGGTGGCGAGGTGGCCAAACTTCGAGCGGAGTCGATTGATCGCGGACAGCTCGACGAGGATCTCTCGATGCAAGTGGCGTCGAGGCGAAGGACGCAGTCACCTCGCGCGATCGAAACGCTCTTGGAGCATTCGCTGGAAGACCTTCCGGAGTTATCGCATTCCACGATGGTCCCTTCGGGCTTGTCCACCACGCGTCTCGGCCAATCCAAGGACCTCGCCTCAAAAACGGCCGCATCTTCCTCCGCTGCCGCATCTCCGGCGGACTTGGTCCGGCACTCCGGAGCCCCCAACAGCAACTTCGAGAACGTCAGACCGCAAGCGGTTGAGGTGTCCGTCGTGCCGGTGTCTCACGACGGTCGAAACGTGGCGACCACGCGAACGGTACATGCGATCGAGACGGTACCCGCGACCGCCGTCGAGCCGGCCGCCGAGCTCACCGAAGCGGAGCTCTTTGACAGACTTCTGGCGATGGTTCAAACACCCGTTTCCGGCGAAACACCAACGGACCGCGAACGCAGAATGATCGTCGCACGGCACTTGATGGTTTTGGCCGGGAACCCGGTCTCGGCGACCGAATCCGTCGACGGGATGAGCGAAACCGATCAGCAATACCTCAAGCACCAACTGCTGGGATTGTGGACGATGATCGATCCACAGGGCCATCCTTCGTCGGGCCGGCGGATCACTGAAGCGTTACCGCGTTTCCGTGAAGCAACGCGTTACCTCTCGGAAGCGACCGACTCACTGCAATTGAAGAACATCGAGTTCTGCACCGAGATCGAAGCCTACGGACAGGTGGAACCCTTTGAAGGGAACCGTTTTGATGCCGGACAACAGGTCATCTTGTACTGCGAAGTCGAAAACTTCATCGCTCAAGAAATGGACGGCACTTTGCAGACCCGACTTCGCGGCACGTACGACGTGTATGACGAGTCGGGAACTAAAGTCGTCAGTCAACTGCTGCCCGTCGATGAACAAACATCACGGAACCATCTGCGTGACTACTTTCTCGCCTACCAAATGAACCTTCCCGCGCAGCTTGAATCAGGTAGCTACCGGATGCAGCTGACGATCGAGGACGTGGTGGGCAAGAAGTACGGTCAGGCGGAGATCCCATTCGAGATCAAGTAGCCACTCACCATGGCTTGACGACGGTGCGGCGCGCGAAAACTTCCACGAGCGCCCAATCGTAACTCGTCCGCGTGCGGATGGCATGCTCCAAGGCGGCCGCCTCAACGGCCCGTCCACCGGGACGACGCGGGACGTCAACCCGCAGGCGGCCGATGATCGGGACGCAGACCAACAGCAGTGACAAACCGATAATCGAACGTGCCCAGCACAATCGCGTTCGACGATCACGCGACTCGCTGGTCGCGACGTCCAACACGCGTTCGCGATGATCTTGGCTTGGGGTAATGGCTAGCCCGAGCGATGCAAGCTCTTCTTCGATGAGTTGACGACTCATTGCCCTACTCCCGTCTCGACCATCCGATGGTCGCCTTCGCAGGCGGATTCAAAATGCGGACGCAAGGACCGAGAGAGTTTTTCCAGGGCATAACGATACCGACTCGCGGCGGTGGAAGGCGTGATGTCCAGCACCTCCGCGATCTCCGCGAACGTCATCTGCTCCCAGATCTTCAGGACGACGACCTCGCGCTGAGCCCCGGGGAGCAGGCTGAGGGCTTCCCAAATGTGGCGGCTCTCATCCTGCTGTGCGACAATGTCTCCGTTGCGACCGACGAGACGCTCGGCCAGCCGTCCGATCGAGGCCCATCGGCCCCTGGACCGGAGGACGACCAGCGATTCGTTGCGGACCATTCTCAGCAAGTAATGCCAGGGACGGTCTGCGGAGACCAATAGCGATGGTCGCGCCGCCAGCTTCAACAGAGCCGCACTGACGGCGTCTTCCGAATCCTGCTGATGACGCGTGATGGTGGCCGAAAGTCGTACCAATCGCTTGGCGGTCAAATCATAAAGGAGCGCCAGGGCCAGCGTCCGGTCGTCGGAATCGCTCGCGTCAATCTCGCGGGCGGTTTGCCGCAGGGCTTCATTGAGGTCGGGTTCACGTTCCATAACGGGACGTATGATGCGCCTGTGCCGGGGACTTGTCTAATTATTTTCCGAATTCGTGCCTCAGAGCAATGAATCGGCGAGAAAGTCGATCGTCTGTGGCTGGCTGAAATAGTTCAAATGATGGACCGTCTCGGAGTCGCCGAAATCCAGTCGATTTCCGGACTCGATGAGGGATTCGTCGCCGATTCGAATCATCGACGGCGTATCCACCACCAGGTCGTTCGCTCCATCGAACACCGCGTCGGTCGCGTGATCGACGAGATTCTCCTTGCGAAAGTGCCGCCAGAACTTCCATCCGGGCCGCGAGGGTTCGAAGTTGGAGCTAATCGCGAAATAGCGGTCGCGGCGCGCCGGTTCGCTCAACAGCCTGGTTAGTTCGGGATTGTTGCCGACCCGCGACATGGCAAACAGACCGGGAACCATTGCCATCGCTGCATCGACCACGGGAGTCTTGGCCGCGAAGCCGGTGATCGAGGTCACCACGCGAATCAGCGCTTCGACCACCGAAAAAACGGGAACCGCCAGCGCCGTCAATCCGGCCGTGAGCTGTAGTGCCCGGGAGAACTGCGTCAACAAATGAATGGTCTGACGGATGTTCGGCGGCGCGGCCAACGCCGTCCCTGCCAGTGGCGATCCGACCAAGACGGCACGATCGCACCGGTCTCCGAGCCGATCGAATGTCTCGCACCACCATCGCGCGACGAGACCGCCACGGCTATGGCAAACCAGACGGACCTTGGCTCGCGAAGCACCCAACAGGCGTTGCAGATCAAAAGCGTTCAATATCGGACTGACCGAGAGCGTGGGATGGTCGAAGGTGAAGACGTTGCCTTTGTATTTCTCACTGGCCTGTGTCAGAAAAGCTCCGCCTTGTTTGGTTGCAAAGAAGTTGGAAAGAGTGTTCTCGCCCTGACTGAATGTGCCGTGCACCAAGATCAGGATCTCGCCGTCCATCGGCACCTCACTTTTTTGAAGCGACCGCGTCCGTGGATCGTACCGACGAAGCCCGCGGGCCGGCGTCAAGTTCGCGTCGCGTTTGGTCAAGAATTCAGTGACGCGTGATGGCGGCAGACGATCGAACTTCAGTTCGACCGCCGAGTCGTCCGCGGAGGACGCGTTGGCGCCGCGAAACATTTTCAGTTGCGGTGCCGTCCCCGTCGCGTCCTCCCACTCCAGAAATCCATCCACGTCCACCAGCCGCATCTGGACGATTGGTGTTTCGATGGAGGCTTCGGCCGCTCCGCCTCGCATCCGCGCCACACTCGAGAGTGTTTTCAAGTCGATGACTTCGCTACTGCCACGTGTCGCCTCACGCATGATCTCGGCAAACGCACTGTCGACCATGACTTATCCTCGAAGATGAGTGGGACGGAGACTTGGTAGCGGCGTCACCCCGTTTCCGCGACGCGCGCTAACGATATCGATCATTGCGAGAAATGCACGATTGCGAGGCTTCTCGAAAAACAGCTTGGCATCCTCGATGGCGGTGTGGAAGCCTTTCGAAGACGTCAGCCGAATCGACTCCAACGGAATCAGTTCGCCACGCTGAATGAATCCGCGAATCTCTGAATAGGTCTTTGGGCCGGAAACCCAACGCTGCGAAGCTCGCCAGTCGGCCGCTTCATCTTCCATCGCGGAATCGCCGAGTTCGTCGGTCAACACGTCGAGGAATTGACCGTGAGCTTCGATGTCACGCCAATACCCCGGAAAGACATGCCCTCGAATCAGAAACAGCACCGGGTGTATCTCCACCCATTCCAAACACGAGGCGAGTAAAACCGCGAGATCGACGCAAGTGCCGAACCCCGAGCGAACGGTCTCGGTTGGAGTTCGGATGCGCTGCGTGAATTCGGCGTAGGAGGGCGGCGGATTGATGTAGTGCAATCCGTGCTGTTGCAGGAGTGCAGACCAAATCGAACGGACCTGAAGGTCGACGCCGTCCCATCGCCGTTGATCTCGGAACGTCGCGTCATAACTCTGGTAGCCATTGAAGGAGACGTCCCTGTGGTCGGCCAGGCATTCGAGATAGTTCTGCGCGTTTTCGATGACCTCCAGAACGACTGGGTCGCGTGGCTGGACGAACGAGGGCAGCCATCCTATCTCACGATCATTCAACGTCCACTGATCCATCGGCGCCAGCCAGACTGGATGCGAGTGACGATAAACAAGCTGGTCATGCCAAGCCACCGTCACCAGCAGGCTGGCCTGCACGCGCTCGCTGAGCAAGCGGAAGGTTTCCGGCGAGAGCGGCAAACGCACGCCACCGACCGGATTGCTCGCGTGTCCCGGCCGAATCGACGGATCGGTGTTACCCAGATCGAACCGAACTTCGTCATGTCCGAGGCTGAGACGTGTTCGGAACGGAAAGACCTCCGTCCCCACGCTTAGCTCGACGGTCACATCGATATCGTTCACGCGACCGATGGGCGAATTCGATTGCCCACGCGAGGAATCCTCCTCGCGGGATTCGGTGTCGGAGTGCGATCCCGTATCGAACCACAGGATCAACTCATCGAACAGGCTTTGGTTGTTATGGATCGAAGAGTAATTCAGCTGCGGCTTGGGTTTCACCTTGACTCGAATCAGCTGTGCCACGGAATCGAGCTTCGGGTCAGCAACGCGAGTGGAAACACCCGGAACCCAGTTTGCTCGCGCCGCGTCCGGGGCCTCCGCCGCCTCAAGACCGTGGGCTGTCTCTTCAATCAGCGAAGCTGCCGACCAAAGAATAATGCTGCTGCCGCGAATCCGATTTCGGTATCTCCCGATTGCTTTCCACGCCATCCAAAACGAACCGAGGATGTCCCAGTTGGTCTGCTCGCAAAAGCGGTAGAGGTGCAAGAAGAAATTCTCCGCCGCGGCATCGTCGATCGTGTGTTGAAAGGCGACGGCGGTTTCGGCACCGCTCTGAATCGTCATCGGCGCGAGCCTGCCTCCGGAATCCCAGCAGTTGAATCCGACGAACATCGGCGGATGCTGACCAGCCGCCAACGCGGCGGCGATCTTCTCGGCGCGAACGTCCGTGGCTTCGCCCGATGAATTGGCCAAGTAGAGACCGTCTCGAAGTCCCGTTAGATCCTGCTCGAGGAGCTGTCGCCCCGAACGATTGTCGACGCCCGTGACGTGAATGACATCGGGCGAAGTCCGGGCGAGAGTTTCCGTCAGCACCCGCTCCGTTGGATCCTTGATCACGTCGCCGGTGGGACTTAGCCGCAGCAAGCTTGCTTCGACCAACGAGCGTTCCGCCGCAAAGTCGACGTGCCGCCCCAACTCCCCTGGCGCGGTTTCGACGATCGCGTACGTCCTTGGTTTGATCGTGACGGCGGCTCGCTCGACCATCAAATGGCGAACGACTAGGATGGGGGCGTCGCCGCGAAAGGGATTCGAAGCCGCCGCCAGAACGTATTCCCACGGCAAGATACGTGCCTCCCAGATGTCGCGCTCCTCCGAATCTGGGACCGCGACCTCGACGATGCCGCTTAACTGTCGCAAGTGCTCACCATTGACGCCGATCAGCGCGAGATCACGTTGCAACCGTTCGACCTGACGGCTGCGGGCATCGGGATCAAACGCCCAACGGTTGCGCTGCCGGATGACGTAGTTCCATCGCATTGCAAACGCTTGCAATGGTTTTCCGCACGGCACTCGACACACCTCTACGTCAGTGGTGCGGAGTATCACATCCGACATTTGCCCCCTGCTCCTTGCCAAAGTCGATCAAACCATCAAGAAATCGAACCCGCAGGACCGACATCCAACCGTGCGTGAAGTGGCCGGCAACGCGAAGCGCATCGTTTGCCACACGCCGATCGATGTTCATCGTGACGGATCACTCATCGCTGGACAACCACATTCGCGCTTCCATTTGCGCTTCCATTTGCGCTGTGCTCGTATCCACATCGGGCGGCCGCACATCACATCCATGATCGTCTATGGAGCGACACAACAGGTCACTCCGCAGAGAAACGCATCGCAGAGAAACAGAGCGTTCTGTTGGACGAACGTTGGATCACGTCATCGACCAGCAAATCGATCCGCTTACTGATTGAAGAATGGATTCAGCGTGCTGCCGTCTTTCGCGCGTCGTGGCTTGACGGGAGCGGGACTGTTCACGCCTTCGTCGGATCGAGTCGAGCCGCTGTCAACCGATTCCTGTTCCGTTGGTTGGCCGTACTCGGCTGAGTCATCCGATTGAAAGAAGGCGTCCGACGGATTGCTCGACGAGTCGTCCTCGCGGCCGTCCGATCCGAATGGATTCGAAGTCTCGTACCCGACCTGCTGGAAGCCCGGTACTTCCTGAGCCTCGAGACCGAAGTCATCCCCGGAGTCGTCTGCCTCCACCTTGGCGGCCAATTCTTCGAAAGTACTTTCTAAGCCACCTCCGATCATCGCGATCGGGATGAGTGCCACCGTCATTAACGCGATCATACCGAACGTCGCGAAGAACGAATTGACGATCCAAATGAAGAAGCCTTTGATCAGTCCGCAGTCGGCGAGCTTCGCCACCATGAACACCGTGATGAACCAGGTGACGGGCACTACCATCCACGCGTTCTCCGCACCAAGACTGACTTGCCCGATGAACACGATTGCTCCGTTGATCGAGGCGATCCCGAGCAGCGTTCCGACACATCCCAAGTACGACGGCTTGGTGCCGATCATGCCAGCGGCGATCTGCAACGTCCAAGCCATCATGAACAAGGCGAGAACCGCGACCACGGCAAAGACCACGAGGAACACGGCACCTAGCGCGAAGAGATCTTCCGGCGAACTCATGTTGCAAACTCAGCAAAGACTTTTCGAGAAACACAGCCACTTTGCCAAGCCTAGGTCGCAGATAAGCGTCTCGCCTTTGCCGACGAAACTCGGGTAAAACCGCTCACCCGCAGAATCGTTGTTATCGATCGGCGGCGGCCTGCCGCAGAACTAAGCGTTGATACGCTGCGTCAACTCCGCCACGAGATCATCGATCTTGACCCGCGATTGGTCGAGCGAGTCTCGGTCGCGGACGGTGACGGTCTCATCCTGCAGCGTGTCCCCATCGACGGTGATGCAAAACGGCGTCCCGGCCTCGTCTTGACGTGAGTAGCGACGTCCGACAGCGCCTTTCTCGTCGTAAAAGACATTCATGTGCTGTTTCAATTCGCCGTAGATTCGATGGGCTACTTCGGGCATCCCGTCCTTCTTTACCAGCGGAAAGACGGCGGCTTTGATCGGCGCCAAACGAGGATGAAGCTTCATCACCGTTCGCTCGCGGAGCGTGTCGTCATCCTTCTCGCGGACTTTGTCTTCGGTGTAGGCCTCACACAGAAAGGCCAGCACACCGCGATCGGCGCCGGCCGACGGCTCGATGACGTGTGGGACAAACTTCTCGTTAGTCACCAAATCGCGATAGCTAAGGTCCTTGCCGCTGCCCCGGTGTTTGGGTTTGCCGTGCTCGTTGAGTTCGGGCGTCATCGGCGGTCCCGAATTTGGATCAAGCTTGCCTTCCATGTGACTCCGCAAATCAAAGTCGCCGCGATGGGCGATGCCCTCTAATTCTCCGTATTCGCCTTCGGGCAAGAACGGAAACGCGTACTCGATGTCGGCGGTTCCGACGCTGTAGTGCGCGAGCTCATCGGTATGGTGCTCTCGCATGATCAACGACTCGTTCGATAGACCCAGCGAGGTGTACCACGCCATCCTTCGATCGCGCCAGTATCGGTACCAATCCTGAGACTGGTCGGGCCGACAGAAAAACTCGATCTCCATCTGCTCGAATTCTCGCGAGCGGAAGGTGAAGTTGCGTGGGGTGATCTCATTGCGAAAACTCTTTCCGACCTGACCGATCCCGAATGGCACCTTCACGCGAGACGAATCGACCACGTTCTTGAAGTTCACAAAGATGCCCTGCGCGGTCTCGGGACGCAGGAACGCGGCATCATCCTCGCCGCCGAGCGCGCCGAGCGTCGTCTTGAACATCAGATTGAATTCACGCGGCTCGGTGAGCGTGCCGAGCGACTTGGCGTCGGGGCCCAAAACGCCGTCGGTGTTGTCGAGTTCATCCAGGGTCAGCGATTCATCCGAAACCGAAAGTTCATGTTCGTTCTTCGCCCGGAGCTTGAAGAACTTCATTGCGCGGCGGCGAACTTCGGCCAATTCGTGCTCCGCCTCGGCCATCGTCGTCACGAAAACTCGTTGCTCGCCACGCTCACACCATCGGCCACGAACCTGATCAAAGCGATAGCGACGCTTCGATTCGCGGCAATCGACCATATGATCATGGAATAGATCGAAGTGGCCGCTGCACTTCCAAACCTGCGGATGCATGATGATCGTCGAATCGAGTCCGACCATCTCGAAGGGTGACGGCGCACCGGACGGTTGAACCAAATCGTTGTGGCCACTGATCATGTCGTGCCACCACGCTTCTTTGAGATTGCGTTTCAGCTCCACGCCGAGCGGGCCGTAGTCCCAAAAGCCCTGAATGCCCCCGTAGATTTCGCTGGATTGAAAGAGGAAGCCACGTCGCTTGCACAGCGACACGATTTTTTCCATAGACTTCATCGATGAGATCTACCGCTTGAGGATCGGACGACACGCCCGGAAATGTACTTTTTGCCGGGTACTTCGGGGAGCCGTCGAAAGTAAACGTGGTTCGCGCGTTGGGACCCAGACCGAATCAACCGGACGCCCAGCCCAACTGTTCGACCATCGTTCCGATTTACTTTGGCGGGTCTTGCGCGGAACGTTCTCGCACAAACTTGATCAGCAGTCCGTGTGCCGGCTCGGCCATCCCGCCGTGATCGAATCCCTGCAACTCGCGAAGAACGACATCCGGGTGACCGGCGACCTTGAGCATTCGCCAGAAATAG
The DNA here is from genome assembly GCA_038520195.1 of Planctomycetota bacterium. Lineage (GTDB taxonomy): Bacteria > Planctomycetota > Planctomycetia > Pirellulales > Pirellulaceae > Stieleria. The sequence goes on along the minus strand of JBCBLJ010000257.1, from coordinate 123 downwards.
GCGTTCTCCTCATATCGGCCGAGCATCTCCAATTCGCGATCGCCGGTGATCAGTCGGCGGAACAGTGAAGGCGACCATCGGTGAAGGCGTCGTGTTGGGTGAAATCGACAGTGGCCAAGTGGT